>JBIIUN010000393.1:0-4791 GCA_044339945.1 Kapaibacterium sp. (SeqCode) | reverse complement strand
CGATCACGTTGGGCCCGGTGGTGATCGTGATGGTCAAGGGCGCCAACTACCTCGAAGCCCTGAGCAAGACCCCGGAGCTGCTGCCGTCGTGGATTCCCGGGCACTTGGTGCTGTCGTTGGCCTGGGTGCCGGCGTTGGCGGTGAGTTCCCTCGCGTTCGGCGCGCTCTACCTGTGGATGCCCAATACACGGGTCCGCTGGTCGGCAGCGTTGGTAGGCGGTTTTGTTGCCGCCTCGCTTTGGATGCTGAACGGCCGCATGGCGGCGCTCTACAACACGCGGGTGCTGACCTACAACGCGATCTACGGGTCGCTGGGCATCCTACCCCTTTTCCTCCTCGGCCTCTATCTGTCGTGGCTGATCCTGCTGTTCGGCGCGCAGGTGGCCTACGTGTTCCAGTTCCGGAAGGCCTACTTGCAGGAACGCCAGGCCGGCCGGGTGAACCAGCAGGCCCGCGAGTTCGTCGCACTCCGGTTCATGGCGGAAATCGGCCGGCGATTCCAGGCGGAGGCCAAACCGCTCACTGCCACGGCTTCGGCCGAACTGTTCGGGGTTCCACCCAAGCTGACCAAGGACATCCTCACGCTGCTGGTCAATGGGCGTCTGCTAGTCGAGACCACCAGCGGCGAAACCGCCTACACGCCGGCTCGTCCGCTGGTCCAGATTTCGGTCCGGGACATTCTCCGCGCGATTCGGTCGGGCTCCGGCAGCGACTTGGCCACTCACGACGATTACGCCCGGGCGGTGGTGCGCGGGGAGTTCGAGGCCGTCCTAGCGGCGGAAGACTCGCGGGCCACGACGGTGTCATTGCAGGAATTGGTCGCCCGCATCCCGGCCCCGACCACACCCAAGGCCGCCTGAACCACTCAGTCCCCCGACCGGACCGACGTCAGCGCACGGGCAAACAGCGGGTTGGCGAAGGTCGGATCCAGCGGCGCCCGGACCTTGCGGGCGCCCGGTCTGCCGGCTTCCCGGGCGGGACCAGACTCCTTGCGGAGCCGGACTTCAGCCGGGACACGGAGGCCAGGGCCGGCCAGCGCGATGCCAGCGGCAAAAGTTACGGCGGCGGCCGTGGAAAAAACTGCGGGTGCGGTCTTCATTTCTGATTAGCGTGTCAGCTACTGATGTGCCGTGTGTGACGCAAGAGCGGCTTTCCTGAAAATTCTTCACCCGGTAGCATCAACCCCATGTTCGCCGAACTCACCGCCCACGTGCGGGCCGGTCAAAACCTCTCCGCCGCCCAAATCGCCGCCGCCGTGCGGGGACTGACCGATCCGGAATTGGGCGCGGACCCGAAGTCGGACTTTCTGGCCAGCCTGGCGACCAAAGGCGAATCCGTGGAAGAAATTGCCGGCTTTGCGCGGGAACTTCGCGAGTTGTCCCTCCCCGTCCCGCTGAATCCCAAGCTCCGCCACCGGGAAATTCTCGACGTGTGCGGAACCGGCGGCGACCGGCTCAACACCTTCAATATCTCAACGAGTGTGGCGCTGGTCTGCGCCGCGGCCGGGGTGACCGTGGCCAAGCACGGGAACCGGGCGATCACCTCGAAGTCCGGCAGCGCCGACGTGCTGGAGGCGCTGGGCATCCCCGTAGACCAGACACCGGACCAGGCAGCCATGGCCTTGGAGCAGCATGGGTTCGCCTTTCTGTTCGCCCCACGGTTCCACCCCGCATTCAAGGCGATCGCTCCGGCCCGGAAACTGTGCGCCGACCGGGGGCAACGCACTGTCTTCAACCTGTTGGGACCCTTGCTCAATCCGGCTCGGCCCAGCGCCCAGTTGGTGGGCGTGCCCCGGCCTCAGTGGTGTGAACCGGTCGCCCGCACTTTGCAGACCTTGGGCCTGCGGCGCGCGATGGTGGTTTGCGGCGAAGTCCCGGTTTCGCCCACCGGTGAATCCGCCTTCCTCGATGAATTGAGCACGCTGGGCGCCAACCACGCCTCCGAGTTCTACCACGACCGGGGTTTCGGCAACGCGGTCTGGCTTCCGCAGGATTTCCCGGTCCAACCCGCGTGCTTGGCCGACTTGGCCGGCGGAGATGCGGCCGCCAATGCCACCCTGGTGCGCGGGGTCGTGGGCGGAGGCGACCGCGGCCCCAAACGGGATGCCGTGCTGCTGAACGCCGGCGCCGCCCTTTTCGTGGCCAGCGCCGCCCGCAACTTGGCCGAAGGCTGGCAATTGGCCGCCGAGACCATTGATTCCGGCAAGGTCACCCGAAAGCTAGCGGACCTAGGCCAGCGTTGACGGCCCGCACGTTCTCGGTCGAATGGCCCTTATGGTAAGCCGCGTCGCGCACCGCTACTAATGGGGCCTCGCCGGAGCAATGGAGGGTTCGCCCCGGCAACGTTTTCGCGTCCGGGCAGATGGCCCACATATTGCGGCTGAAATCAGCCGTGCATTGCGCAAAACCCACGGTAAGTCTTCCCGACATGCCTTTGCGCGTGGACACAAGGGATGCGGGCGCGGTGCGGCGGTGCGTGGCTCAGGATTACTGGGCCATGTTCCCCGCCGGCGACCAGCAGTTCGTCAATCGGACCTTCGATTGGGCCAGCGAGTGCTTTGAGGGGCGCCTGCCGGATTACCGGCCGATCGACGCCCGCTATCATGACTTCGAGCACACGCTCCAAGGCACGCTGTGTTTCTCCACAATGCTCCGTCGTCGCGCGGAAGCCCAGGCTGAGCCGGTGCTCGGCGAAGACACCTTCCAACTGGGGCTGCTGGCCATCCTCCTGCACGACACCGGATACCTGAAAACCTCGGATGATGCCGAGGGAACCGGCGCCAAATACACCCTCACCCATGTCAACCGGTCGTGCGATTTTGCCGAGCGCCTGCTGCTCGGCAAAGGCTTCACGGTGCGGCAGGTCCAGGGCGTGCAGAGCATGATCCGCTGCACCGGCGTCGGCGTGAACCTCGGCGCGTTGAATTTCCAGTCAGACGAGGAACGCATCGCCGGTTTCGCGCTCGGCACGGCCGATTTGCTCGGCCAGATGGCGGCGCATGACTACGTGGAGAAGCTGCCCGTCCTGTTCGAGGAGTTCCGCGAATCCGCCGACTACAACTCCGGCCGCGGCGGACCGCCCATTGCCTTCAAGAACGCCGGTGACCTCATGCAAAAGACCCCCGGCTTCTGGCAGAACTACGTGTTCCCCAAGGTCGAGAACGACTTCGGCGGCCTTCACCGCTACCTGAGCCGGCCCGATGGTCAGAATGATTACCTCGAGGCCATCGAGGCGAATCTCGCGAGGCTCAAGCGACGCTTGGCACTGGCCGCGTAGTCCGTAGCCGGTCCCGGGCGGATTTCCGCTGTCGCGAGCCGAGTCCTCGTCCATGCTGGCGGCGTGGCGCGCGAATACCAACTGAACCCCTTCCGGCCGCCGGCCGAATTGCGGATCGACTACGCCCGCGAACTGAATGAGCAGCAGTTCGCGGCGGTGACCGCGGCCCCCGGGCCCGCCTTGGTGCTGGCCGGCGCCGGCGCGGGCAAGACCCGGACCCTCACGTTCCGCGTGGCTTGGCTGCTGGAACACGGAATCCCGGCCGACCGGATCCTGCTGCTCACGTTCACCAACAAGGCTGCCCGCGAAATGATGCAACGGGTCGCCGATTTGGTCGGGGGCGAGCTCAACCAGCTTTGGGGCGGCACGTTTCACTCCATCGGCATGCGAATTCTGCGGCGCCACGCCGACCGTCTCGGCTACCGGCAGGATTTCTCAATCGCCGACCGCGAGGATGCCAAGGACCTGCTGGCCGCCTGCCTGGCCGATTCAGGCATTGATCCCAAGGCGACCCGCTTCCCCAAGCCCGAGATTCTGGCCGACATCTTCTCGATGGCGATCAATCTTGGCTGCTCGGTCAACTCGGTGCTGGAACGGGACTACGACTCGTTCGTCCCGCTCGCCGAGACAATTGAGCAGGTCCGGCAGCGGTATCTGGAGCGCAAACGGACCACCGGACTGATGGATTTCGACGACCTGCTCGTGCTCTGGCACCGGCTGCTGGAGCAGCACGCCGACCTGCGGGACTTTTACCAGCGGCGGTTCCAGTTCGTGCTCGTGGACGAATACCAGGACACGAACACCTTGCAGGGCCAACTGCTCGACCTCCTGGCCGGTCGGCACCGCAACCTCATGGCGGTGGGTGACGACGCGCAGAGCATCTATTCGTGGCGCGGGGCGAACTTCGCCAACATCCTCGAATTCAATCGGCGGTTCCCGGACGCGCAGATCTTCAAGATCGAGACTAACTACCGCAGCACGCCGGAAATCCTTGCGGTGGCCAACGCCGCGATCGCCGCCAACACCCGCCAGTTTCCCAAGGCACTGCAACCCGCCCGGCGGTCCGGTGAGAAGCCGGTGCTGGTCGTCTGCGGCGAAGCCTCGGAACAGGCCGCGTTTGTCGCCCAACGGGTGCTCGAACTGCGCGACGAAGGCCAGTCGATGTCGGACATGTGTGTGCTTTACCGGTCCCACTTCCACGCGTTGGAACTCCAGTTGGAGCTCACCCGGCGGAACATCCCGTTCCTCATTACGAGCGGCATCCGGTTCTTCGAACAGGCACACATCAAGGACGTCGCCGCCTACCTCAAGCTCGTCACCAACCCGGCCGACGAACTGGCCTTCAAGCGGCTGGCCAAGATGCTTCCCGGCGTTGGCGGCAAGGGTGCAGACAAGCTTTGGAATGCCTTCCGCCTCCGGCTCGCCGCCGCGGGTTTTGAGCCAGTCACGCTCCCGGCGCCTACCGAGCTCTCCGATAACGACGGGGGCATCGCCGAGGCGCCAGCGGCCGGACCG
>JBIIUN010000392.1:0-4796 GCA_044339945.1 Kapaibacterium sp. (SeqCode) | reverse complement strand
GTCCATCCGGCTCGTCCTCGAGTCCGTGCTCCGCAACTACGACGACAAGAAGGTCAGCGAAGCCAACGTGAAGGAACTGGCGAACTGGAAGGCCAACGAGGCCCGCACCGCGGAAATCCCGTTCGTCGTCGCGCGCATCGTGTTGCAGGACTTCACCGGCGTGCCGCTGCTCGTCGATTTGGCCGCGATGCGTTCCGCCGTCGCGAAGCTCGGCAAGAATCCCAAGATCATCGAACCGCTCGTGCCGGTGGATCTCGTCGTGGACCACTCGGTGCAGGTGGATGCCGCCGGCTCGGCCGATTCGTTCGCGCAGAACCTGGAGATTGAATTCGCGCGCAATCGCGAGCGTTACCAGTTCCTGAAGTGGGGCATGCAGGCGTTCGATACCTTCAAGGTCGTCCCGCCCGGCATCGGCATCGTGCATCAGGTGAACCTCGAATACCTCGCCAAGGGCGTGCTCTCCGCCGGCGGCGTCTATTATCCCGACACGCTCGTCGGCACCGACTCGCACACCACGATGATCAACGGTCTCGGCATCGTCGGCTGGGGCGTGGGCGGCATCGAGGCGGAGGCGGGCATGCTCGGGCAGCCGGTCTATTTCCTCACGCCGGATGTCGTGGGCGTCCACCTGACCGGCGCGATTCGTGAAGGTGTCACCGCCACCGACGTTGCGCTCACCGTCACGCAACTGCTCCGCAAGGCGAAGGTCGTCGGCAAGTTCGTGGAGTTCTTCGGCCCCGGCGCCGCCGCGCTCCCGCTCGTGGACCGCGCGACCATCGCGAACATGGCTCCGGAATACGGCGCGACGATGGGCTTCTTCCCCATCGACGAGGAATGCGCCAACTACCTGCGCGCCACCGGCCGCAGCGAGGCCCAGGTCGCCACCTACGAGAATTATTACAAGGCGCAGGGCCTCTGGGGCATTCCGCAGGCTGGCCAGGTGGATTACTCGCAGGCCATCGAGCTCGATCTCAACACGGTGAAGCCCAGCGTCGCCGGCCCGAAGCGTCCGCAAGACCGCATTGAGCTGCCGAACCTGCAGCGCGAATTCTTCGGTGCCTTCCAGCGCCCGGTCACCGAGAACGGCTTCGGCAAGACCCGCAAAGACTTCTCCAAGTCGGTGAAGGTCGAGATGACCTCGGGGAAGAAGGCCACCGTCGGCACCGGCTCCGTGCTCATCGCCGCCATCACGAGCTGCACGAACACCAGCAACCCGAGCGTGATGATTGCCGCCGGATTGCTCGCGAAGAAGGCGGTGGAAAAAGGCCTCAAGGTCAACCCCGCCGTGAAGGCCTCGCTCGCGCCCGGATCGCGCGTGGTCACGGATTACCTCAAGAAGACCGGCCTCACGCCTTACCTCAACAAGCTTCGCTTCAACCTCGTCGGCTACGGCTGCACGACGTGCATCGGCAACTCCGGTCCGCTCGATGCGAACATCGAGGAGGCCGTGGTGAAGAACGATCTCATCACCGCCAGCGTGCTCTCGGGCAACCGCAACTTCGAGGCGCGCGTGCATCAGAACATCAAGGCAAACTTCCTCATGTCGCCGCCGCTCGTCGTCGCGTTCGCGCTCGCGGGCCGCGTGGACATCGACCTGAGCTGTGAGCCGCTCGGCAAGGACAAGGACGGCGAGCCCGTCTATCTCGCCGACCTCTGGCCCACGCTGCAGGAAGTGCGCGACGCCATGCAGTCGTCGCTCAAGCCGGAGATTTTCCAGAAGCTCTACAAGAATTTCGCCTCGCAAAATCCGAAGTGGAACGAGATCCCGTCCACCGTCGGCAACGTCTATGAGTGGGACCGCCAGAGCACCTACATCCAGGAGCCGCCGTTCTTCACGAACTTCGGCATGGAGCCCGGCAGCATCCAGTCGATCACCGGAGCGCGCGCCCTCGGCATCTTCGGCGACAGCGTCACCACCGACCACATCTCGCCCGCCGGCGCGATCAAGAAGAGTTCGCCCGCCGGAAAATTCCTCGGTGAGAACGGCGTCGAGTTCGCCGACTTCAACAGCTACGGATCGCGCCGCGGCAACGACCGCATCATGACGCGCGGCACCTTCGCCAATGTCCGCATCAAGAACCTGATGCTCGGCGGCGAAGAAGGCGGCAACACCATCTATCAGCCCACAGGTGAGAAGATGGCCATCTACGACGCGGCGGTGAAACACATCGCCAGCGGCACACCGCTCATCATCCTGGCCGGACAGGAATACGGCACCGGCTCCAGCCGCGACTGGGCGGCGAAAGGCACGAACCTGCTCGGCGTGAAAGTCGTCGTCGCGCAGAGCTTCGAGCGCATCCATCGCAGCAACCTCGTCGGCATGGGCGTGCTCCCGTTGCAGTTCAAGGAAGGCACCACCGCGCAGACCCTGAAGCTCGACGGCAGCGAGACCTACGACATCGTGGGGCTCGACGCGAACCTCAAGCCCCAGCAAGACCTCACTCTCAAGATCACGCGCAAAGACGGCACCGTGGAAAACATCGCCGTCGCCTGCCGCATCGATACCCCCATCGAGATCGACTACTACCAGCACGGCGGCATCCTGCCGTATGTGCTGCGCCAGTTGGTGGCGAAGGCGTAGTCGGTGGAGCGCCGGTCTCCGACCCGGCGCGCAGCGAATGGACAAGTTCATCCACATCCGTTCCACGAAGTTCCCGATTCTGCCGGGTGAAAAAGAAGAACTTGTCAACGATGGCATGTATGGCAAGGCACTTGCCAAATACTTGCAGGAGAAGTTGAAGAAACGGGGCTACAACGCCCCGTTCTTCTGTTGCGAAGATTGGGGCTGGTGGCTCGAACTAAAAGATGCGCCCTTTACTTTTGGAGTGTGCATCTACTACTGGCCGGAGAGTGATCGGCCTCACGACTTGTTTTGCGCTGATGGAGTGAAATCCCGCAGAAGATGGAGTTGGAGCAAATTCAGAATGATCGACACAACACCGTGGGTTACGAAACTACACGAAGACTTGGTTTCAATCTTTGGGTCCGATCCAGAAATTGAATTGGTCAGCACTTCTCTCAACTCACCTTTCTCAGAAGATCGAGACAACGAAATCTGAACAACACGCCGGGTCGGAGACCGGCGCTCCGAGGGCATGACGCCGCGAACCAAACGCGAATACCTCCGGGAACTGGTGGCCGACAAGAACCGCTGGTCGCGTCCGCTCACGGATGAGGAACGCACCCTCGGATTCCTCGGCTGGCACGAGCGCGGTTATCTGCCGCACTGCGATTTCCCCGGCCTCGTCCAGTTCGTTACCTTCCGGCTTGCCGATTCCATGCCCATCTCTCGTCGCGGTGATTGGGAACACTTGCTCGCCATCGAAGATCTCCGCGAGAAGCGCACGAAGCTGGAGGAATACCTCGACCGTGGCGTGGGCGAGTGCCATTTGCGCGACCCGCGCATCGCGAAGCTGTGCGAGGACGCGTTGCTGTTCTTCCACAACGAGCGCTACGAGTTGCTGGCGTGGTGCGTGATGCCGAATCATGTCCATGTGCTGGTGCATGTGTGGCAGACGCCGCTGGCCAAGATGGTGCAAAGCTGGAAGCGTCACATTGCCAAGCAGGCGGAGGCGTATCTGGCGGAGCGCCGGTCTCCGACCCGGCGTGTTCCTGCGGACGCCCCGGACGCGCCGGCTCGGAAAGCGGCGCTCCAAACGCTCCGATGGGAACGCGAGTATTGGGACACGTTCATGCGCGACGAGGAGCAGGAGAAAACGGCGGTGCGTTACATTGAGAGCAATCCGGTGAAGGCGAAATTGTGCCGGACGGCGGAAGAGTGGCCATCCTGCAGCGCGCGATTTCGGGATGAGTATAGGCGTTTAGCTTTGCCCGCCACGAAGTGAGGAAACTCGCCGGGTCGGAGACCGGCGCTCCGGATGAATGACGCCGCGAACCAAACGCGAACATCTGCGCGAACTGGTGGCCGAAACGCACCGTTGGTCGAAGGTGCGGTTTCCGTCAACGACGTGCGCGATTCATCGAAGCTCCCGCGATGCAGCGTCCCGAAAGGGCGACTGGCCTATGTTCAGGACTAACCCCGGACGCGCTGCAAAATTCGCGCCTCCGTCGCCTGGTATCGGCGCGACGCTTGACCGCCTCCGCCGGTTTTGGTCCTTTCGCCCCGCGTTCAGGACGCATCCGGGTCCGCGGAAAGGGCTGAGCCCACCTGCCAATCGTCGGTAGCAACATAACCTTGATGCTGCCCGTTCAGCGGACCGCGGGCTTTAGCAGAAAGGTGCCATGTCCAAGCCGCTGCCCGCTCGTCCTGATCTGGAGCAACTCCGGAAGCAGGCCAAAGACCTCCTCAAATCCGTCCACGCCGGCCAGCCCGACGCGCTCCGCCGCTTCCGGGAACACCATCCGGAACAGTTGCCCGCGTCCATCTCGCTCGCCGATGCCCAGCTCGTGCTGGCGCGCGAACACGGCTTCGCCAGTTGGCCAAAGCTGAAGGAACACATTCACGCCGTGCTGCTCGAAACCCGCGATCCGCTGGAGCTGTTCAAGGACGCCTTCCACGCGGACGACGCCGTCCTGTTCGCCAAGCTGCTGGAGCGCTATCCCGCGATCAAAGCCCGCCTCAACGAGCCCATCGGTCCCTTCGACTCACCGGTCATCATCCACGCCAAAAGCCGCGCGATGCTCGACGTGCTGCTCGCGGCCGGTGCCGACATCAATGGCAAGAGCCGCTGGTGGGCCGGCGGCTTCGGCCTGCTGCACGGCGCACCTCCCGAACTCGCCGCCTACGCCATCGAACGTGGAGGGTTCGTCGATGTCCACGCGGCAGCGCGGTTGGG
>JBIIUN010000391.1:0-4799 GCA_044339945.1 Kapaibacterium sp. (SeqCode) | reverse complement strand
GTGCCTCTTCACCACCCACACCCCAGTTGAGGCCGGCCACGACCGGTTCTCGCAGGACCTGATGCGGATGGCAGGCGGCAAGTTTGCCACCAACCTGAAGCTCACGCCGGAGCAACTGCTCGCGCTCGGCAGCGAACATCCGGAGAACCCGAACGCGCCGTTCTGCATGACCGCGCTCGCCCTCCGGTATTCCCGCGCCGCCAACGGCGTCAGCGAACTGCATGGTCAGGTCAGCCGCGAGATGTGGCAGCACTTCTACGGCGCCAAGAGCCCGGCGGAAGTGCCCATCGGCCACATCACCAACGGCATCCACCTCGTCGGCTGGATCAAGGGCCCGGCCCGCCGGTTCTGGCGCAAGAAATTCGTCGCGCAGGGCGGCAAGGAATCCGAGTTCGTCTACGACGCCAACACGCGGGAGTTCTGGGAAAAGGTCACCGACCCGGCGTTCACCAGCGACGAGGAGATCTGGGCGCTGCGTTACAAGCTCCGGCGGGAACTCATCGAGTTCGCCCGCCGTAAGCTGCTGCTGCAGGGGCGGAGCTTCAGCGTCGGCGACTTCATCACCTTCGACGGCATGCTGAACCCCGACGCGCTGACGATCGGTTTCGCCCGCCGCTTCGCGACCTACAAACGCGCCCCGCTCATCTTCGACCAGTTCGAGAACGTGGTGAAGTTGGTCCGCGACACCGGCCGGCCGGTGCAGTTCGTGTTCGCCGGCAAGGCGCACCCGCGTGACGACGCCGGCAAGGCCTTCATCCAGAAGGTCATTCATCTCAGCAAGTTCAGCGAGCTGAAGGGCCACCTGGTCTTCCTCGAAAACTACGACATCCATGTCGCCCGGCAGATGGTCGCCGGCTGTGACATCTGGCTGAACAACCCGCGTCGCCCGCTGGAAGCTTCCGGCACCAGCGGCATGAAAACCACGCCGCACGGCTGCATGAACCTGTCCATCATGGATGGCTGGTGGCGCGAGGGCTACGACGGCCAGAATGGTTTCTCGATCGGGCCCGACTCGCATCCTGCCGACATCGCCGAGCAGGATCGCGTGGACAGTTTCAACCTCTACAAGACCCTAACCGAGGAAGTCATCCCAACGTTCTACAACCGCGACGCGGACGGCATTCCCCGGCAATGGATCGCGAAGATCCGGCACGCCATGGTCACCCTCGCGCCCGAATACAGCACTTGGCGCATGGTGCAGGACTACACGAACAAGTATTACCTGACCAAGTAGGCAGCCCCACGCCTACTGACGTTGGTCTCAACCGGCCCCGGATCTTCGGATTCGGGGCCGTTTCCTTTTCCGCGTGGCCAAATCCAAAGCCTGGACCCAAAGCCGTCTGGGCGGCCGGGCGACTCCGTGAATGGCCGTTGGACAAGTGTCGCCCCATTACTAAAACTCCGGCCCGTTACCTTATGGCATCCCGTTCCCTGCTTATCGGCATTGATTCCGGCACCCAGTCCACCAAGGCCCTCGTCGTCGAGGCGAAATCCGGCAAGGTGCTGGGCGAAGGCAGCGCCAAGTATGGCTTGCTGCCCAACCTCCCGCCCGGCGCCAAGGAACAGGACCCGGCCACTTGGATCACTGCGACCACCAAGGCCGTGAAAGCCGCCCTCGCCGCCGCCCGGGCGGACGCCGGGGAAGTCGTGGGCATCGGGCTCAGCGGCCAGCAGCATGGGTTTGTGCCGCTGGACGCCGCCGGCGAAGTCATCCGCCCGGCCAAACTCTGGTGCGATACCACCACCGCCGCCGAGTGCGAACAGATCACGGCGGCGCTCGGTGGCCCCAAGGCGACGGTGAAGGCCCTCGGCAATTCTGTCCTGCCCGGCTTCACCGCCGGCAAGATCCTTTGGCTCAAGAATCACGAACCCGCGAACTTCGCCCGCCTGGCCACGGTGCTGCTGCCGCACGACTACCTCAACTTCTGGCTGACCGGCGAGAAGTTCATGGAATACGGCGACGCGTCCGGCACCGCGCTCCTCGACGTCCGCAAGCGCCGTTGGAGCGAGGCCGCAGTGAAGGCCATCGACGCCGACTTGCTGGGCAAATTGCCCGCGGTTTCCCCCAGCGACCGCCCCGCGGGCCGCCTGTGCGCCGCCACGGCGAAGAAGCTCGGCCTGAAACCCGGCATCGTCGTCAGCGCCGGCGGCGGCGACAACATGATGGGCGCCATCGGCACCGGGAACACCCGCGAGGGCATGGTGACCGCCAGCTTCGGGACCAGCGGCACGATTTACGCCTGCGCCGACAAACCGGTCGTCGACCCGCGCGGCGAAATCGCGGCGTTCTGCGACTCGACGAACCGCTGGTTGCCGCTGCTTTGCACGATGAACGTGACCGTCGCCACCGAGATGGTGCGCAATGATTTCGGACTCGACCACGCCGCCTTCGAAAAGGCCGCCGCCAAGGCACCCGCCGGTTCCGATGGCCTGCTGCTGCTGCCCTATCTGGAAGGCGAGCGGACCCCGAACATCCCTGACGGAACCGGCGCGTTCTTTGGCGTCCGGCCGAAAACCTTCACGGCGCCGCACTTCGCCCGGGCCACGATGGAAGGCGTCACGTTGGGCATGAATTACGGCCTGCGCCGGCTGGCCGAACTGGGCGTGAAGGCCACCCAAGTCCGCGCCACCGGCGGCGGGGCAAAGTCGAAGCTTTGGCGGCAGATCATGGCGGACGTGTTCAACGCCGAGGTCGTCACGCTCAAGGTCGCGGAAGGCGCGGCGTTCGGGGCCGCCTTGCAGGCCCTGTGGGCTTGGCGCCTGGCCGAAGGCGAACAGGTGGGCATCGCCGACCTGACGGATACGTTCGTGAAGTTGAACTCGGCCGAAACCGCGGTCCCCAACGCAAAAGCGGCGGCCGTTTACGCCGAACTTCAGCAGCTGCAGGACAGCCTCGGCCAATCCCTGCGGCCCGCCTTCTCGGCCCACCGCCGGTTGGTGACCGCCTGAGTTCGCCTTTTTTCCAGCTCGGACCGCTGCTGTCCCAGGCGGCGGGCATACTCGATCCGTCATGAATCGAGAATCGGAACTGGAATTGGGCGAAGTGGTCGAACTGTTTGCGGCGCCGGGCGAGCCTTTGCCGGCCGGCATCACCGACGGATTTCAGGCGCGGCTGATCGGGACGGGAAGCACACACCGCCTTGTCGAGCGGGATGGCCGGGAATGGCAGGTGAAACCGCGACAAGTCCGGCCGCGGCGGGCGCGGCGGCCGGTGAGTGCGGCCCTCGTTTCACCAGGCCGTTGCCGGCTGTAGACGCGGTGCCGGCCGCGGTTTCTGGGCTTGGTGGCGGAGCGCGACTACGCCACGCTCCGTCCAAGACTCCACCGCTGTGCTTTTGCGAACTCACCTCTTCCGTCTGGCCGGCCTGCTGACCCTGCTGGGCGCCGCCTACGCCACCCCGGCAAACCGGGCGGCTCTGGAAAAGCACTATGACCGTTTCCTCGCGCGGCCGCTGGCGAAGTGCACCACCTGCCATCTGCCCAGCGAGTCGAAGTTTCCCGAGAGCCTCGGTGAGTTTCCGCACAATCCCTTTGGCGACCGTCTGCGGAAGCTGGGCGAGGAGCGTTCCTCCGATGGCAAGAGACCGCAGTTCGCCGCCCGCCTCGTGGCGGTCGCGGCGGAAGACGCCGACGGCGACGGCGCGGCCAACGAAACCGAACTGCTCCTCGGCCACAATCCCGGGAACCCGCAGGACCAGCCTTCCGCC
Source organism: Kapaibacterium sp. (SeqCode) (assembly GCA_044339945.1). GTDB lineage: Bacteria > Verrucomicrobiota > Verrucomicrobiia > Limisphaerales > UBA9464 > CAIWAH01. The sequence goes on along the minus strand of JBIIUN010000391.1, from coordinate 1,092 downwards.
GGCGAACTGGCCCAGCTCGCCGACCGTAAGGCCGAGTTCGCCCAGTTCCTTACGAGCTACCGTTGGCAACCCTTCGAGCCCGTGAAGCGGCCGGCGGTTCCTGAAATCCGCAATCCGCAATCCGCAATCCGCAATCCGATAGATGCCTTCCTGGCCGTCGAGCGCGACGCCCGCGGCCTCAAGCCCCGGCCTGAAGCGCCCAAGGAAGTTCTTCTGCGCCGCGTTTACATCGATCTGATCGGCCTCAACCCCACCCCGGACGAGCAGCGAACCTTTCTCGAAGACACTTCGCCCGACGCCTACGAACGGCTGGTGGACCGCCTCCTCGACGATCCACGGCACGGCGAACGCTGGGCCCGGCACTGGATGGACGTGTGGCGTTACAGCGATTGGGCCGGCTGGACCGACGGCGGACAGATCCGCGACTCGCAGCGGCACATCTGGCGCTGGCGCGACTGGATCGTGGAGTCGCTCAACGCCGACAAGCCTTACGATCGCATGGTCACCGAGATGCTCGCCGCCGATGAGGTCGCTCCCGAAGATCCCGACGCTCTGCGTGCCACCGGCTTCCTCGTGCGGAACTACAAGATGCTTTCCCGCGAGCAATGGCTGGAGGACACCGTGAAGCACACGTCGCAGGCGCTGGTCGGCGTGACGATGGGCTGCGCCAAGTGCCACGACCACATGGCCGACCCGATCTCGCAGCGCGAATACTACGCCCTGCGCGCCGTGTTTGAGCCGCATCAGGTCCGCACCGACCGCGTGCCCGGCGAACTCGACCTGACCCAAAACGGCTTGCCGCGCGCCTACGATGCCACGAATGCGCCCACCTACGTCTTCGTCCGCGGCGACGAACGCCATCCGCTGACCAACGAGGTCGTCGCGCCCGCAGTGCCCGCGCTGCTTGGCGGCAAGCTGGAAGTCCGGCCCATGGACCTGCCGTGGTTGGCGGGCAACCCCGACCAACGCGACTTCGTGATCCGCGACACGCTGGCTGCCAGCGAAAAGTCCGTCGGAGAAGCGAAAGCGGCTAGGGACAAGGCCAGCAGCGAAACCAACGCCGCTCCGGCCAAACTTCGGGAATCGAACCTG
>JBIIUN010000039.1:0-16872 GCA_044339945.1 Kapaibacterium sp. (SeqCode) | reverse complement strand
GGGGTCTGGCAAACGGACTTTTCTGCATGCTTCCGTTCGCAAATACCTGTTGCCGTCGCGCGCCCAAGTAAGACTCTCCCGGCGCCAATGCCGATCACCGCGATCCAATTACGCATCCGGAGCTTCCTCGAACAGCTGGGAGAGTTGGCCCAGCTTGTCGGGGAAGCCGCCGGGTCGCTACGCCATCAGCGGCCGTCCTGGCGCGACTTTATCGATCAACTTTACTTTGTGGGGGTCAAATCCCAGAGCGTGGTGCTCACCACCGGCGCCGCGACGGGCATGGTGCTCTGCGCCCAAACCTACTTCCAGTTCCACAAGGTGAAGATGGACACGGCCACGGGCGCCGTCGTCAGCGTCGGCATGTCGAGCGAGCTGGGACCGGTGCTGGCGGGCCTGATGCTGACCGCCCGGGTCGGCGCCTCCATGGCCGCCGAGCTAGGCACGATGAAGGTCACGGAACAGATTGATGCGTTGCGAACGCTCGCGACGCATCCGGTCGATTATCTGGTGGTGCCGCGCCTCCTGGCCACCGTGGTCGCCAGTCCCCTGCTCACCGCGGAGGCGATTATCGTGGGCATCGCGGCGAGCTACATGGTCGGCGTCAACCTGCTGGGAATCGAGGGCGCCTACTACCTCGCCTACATCAATCGCTATACCGAACCGCACGACGTCATGATCGGCCTGATCAAGGCCGTTTGGTTCGGTTGCGTGATCGCGATGATCAGTTGCTACAAGGGACTGACCTGTCCCCAGGGCGCCGAGGGGGTCGGCCGGGCGACCACCGAGGCCGTGGTTGCGGCAAGCATCACCCTCCTGGTCAGCAACTTCTTCCTTACCCTGTTCCTGACCCGGCTGCTCAACTGAGATGGACTGGCTCCACAACAATCCCGAGCGTCCCCTCTGGCCCGTGCCGGCGCTGGCATTTTCCCAGCCGAGAACCGTTTTCTGGCTATGCAGCCTGATAGTGTTCACTGGCATCCGGGTGGACATGCTCCAACACGGCGAGATCGAAATGGGCGGTCTCGTTCATGCGGTCGCCGGAGGGCTCTATGGCTACCTGCTGTGGGCCCTCAAGGCCCGCCTGCTGCGCGCTAATCCGAAAGGTCTCCGCTCGTGATCGAAGTCCGTAATCTCTGGAAGGCATTTGGCCCGCAACCGGTGCTCCGGGGGACATCACTGCGCATCGAGCGCGGCGAGGCGGTCGTCATCATCGGGCGGAGTGGCGGCGGGAAAAGCGTGCTCCTCAAGCACCTCATCGCCCTGCTCCAGCCGGATCAGGGCGAGGTGCTCATCGAGGGGCAGAACCTTTGCCACCTCAACGAGCGTGACCTGCTGAAGGTGCGCCGAAAGTTCGGCATGCTCTTCCAAGGCGCGGCGCTGTTCGATTCGATGACCGTCTACGAGAACGTGAGCTTCGTCCTGCGCCGCGAACGCAAGCACAGCGAGGCCGACATGCGCCGCCTGGTCGCCGAAGCCCTGGAGTTGGTCGAGTTGCCTGGCATCGAGGGTAAAAAGCCGGCGGAATTGTCGGGCGGCATGCGCAAGCGGGTCGGCCTGGCCCGTGCCATCATCTACCGGCCTGAAATCGTGCTCTACGACGAGCCAACCACGGGACTGGACCCGATTGCCGGCGCCCGCATCGACAGCCTCATTCGCCGCGTGTGGGAACAATTGCACGTCACGAGCGTCGCGGTGACCCACGACATGCCCAGCGCCCGGCGCATCAGCGACCGCATCCTGATGCTCCAAGACGGCGTGATTTACGCCGACGGACGGACGAACGAGATCCTCACGTCGACCGATCCGATCATCTACAATTTTGTGAACGGCATCCCGACCTCCCGCCCCGCCACAACCGCCTCCGCGGCGCCCCTCTCCTCTGACTTCTGACCCATGGCTTCCAACAATTCCCGCAAAGTCGGCCTGTTTGTGACGATCGCCCTCACGATCGTGGCCGCCCTGATCCTGAACTTCAGCAAGGGGCGGGGGCTCTTCACGCCGTCCTACAATCTCACCGTCATCGCGGAGAGCGTCGGCGGACTGAAGCCAGGCGCCGCCGTCAGCATGTCCGGCGTTCCCGTCGGCAGCGTGATGGCGATTGAACTCACCGCCGACCGCAAGGCGGTATCCATCGCCTGCCGCATCCTGAAACGCTACGAGGTCCATGCCGACGCCAAGTTTGACATCGAGACCTCCGGCTTCCTCGGTGACCAATACGTTTCAATCGTTCCGGTTGAGAACAAGGGCTCCGTGCTCAAGGACGGGGATACCGTCAGGGCGCAATCGCCGTTCAATCTCCAGGAGGCAGCGCGCTCGGCGACCCACCTGCTCAGCAAGCTCGACACGGCGGTGGACCGCATCAATGGGGCGATTGGTCGGGTGGACAAGCTGCTACTCTCCGAACAGACCCTGACCAATCTGGCCGCCACCGCCGGAAACATCCGCGAAGTCTCGGAACGGGCCAAGGGCACGGTCGACCGCATTGACCTGCTGGTTGCCACCAATGCGGTCTCAATCACCCAGGCGCTGAGCAACCTGAACAGCGTGGCCGTTTCGTTGCATGGGGTGGCCACCAATTTGGACTCAACCCTCCTGCGGGCGGACCCCGCGTTCCAAACCGCCCTCAAGGAGGCCGCCGCGGCCACGGCCGATCTGCGGGCGGTCACCGGCGAGGTGCGGGAAGGTCGCGGCCTGGTGGGTGCCCTGCTGAAGGACGACGTGGTGCGGGACAATTTTTCACTCACGCTCAGCAACATGACGGTGGTCAGCAGCAACTTGGCGAAATACGGCCTGCTCTACAAACCGAAGCAAACCAAGCCGCTCACCGAAGCGTCGCCCTACAGCGGTCGCTCGCCGTTTCGCTGACCCGGTCCCGGGGCCGAAAATTTAAGGGAACTTGGCTTGACGCTCAGATGCCCCACGCCTAGACAGGCGAGGCAAATTGAATACGCATTATGGCCGCTGAAAAAACCATCGAGCAACGGATCAAGGACATCATCGTTGAGCAGCTGGGAGTGAACGCCGACCAGGTCACCCCTGAGGCGAAGTTCATCGAAGACCTTGGCGCAGATTCACTCGACACCGTCGAGCTCGTGATGGCTCTCGAGGAAGAATTCGGCGCCGAGATTCCCGACGAGGAAGCGGAGAAGCTGCAAAGCGTCGGTGACGTCATCAAATACATCGAGGAGATCCAGTCCAAGTAATCGGACGGTTCACCTGCTGGAAAAAAGGGGCAGCCAAATGGCTGCCCCTTTTTCTTTCCCTCCGGCTTACACGGGGCGCCGGCGGACTTGCAGGCGCCGGGTCGGAGTCACCCCCGTTTGGACGGGAACCTCGCAGCTCTTGTCCGCCAATTCCATGAACCGGCTCTGGCTGCGCACCGGTTCCCTGCCGGGCGGTCGGGAGGCGATGACATACTCCCCGGTGGCCAGCAGGCTGCGAGCCTTTACGTTGTCAACCAATTGGAGCGCCAACACCTCCGAGATGATCCGTTCCCGCAGCCGGCCATCCAGCACCGGAAACACGACTTCAATGCGGCGGAAAAGGTTGCGCGGCATCCAGTCGGCACTGCCCACGTAAACTTCAGGCTGCCGCGCGTTTCCGAAATGCCACACCCGGGAGTGTTCGAGAAACCGGTCCACGATGCTCCGCACCCGGATGTTGTCGCTCAGCCCGGTGACGCCGGGCCGCAGGCAACAGATGCCGCGGATGATCAGGTCGATCTCAACGCCGGCCTGCGATGCCTCGTAAAGCGCATCAATCAGCTGGGTTTCGACGAGGGCGTTCATCTTGGCCACGATTCGTCCCGGTAGTCCGGCCCGCGCGTGGTCGGCTTCGCGGCGGATGAGCCGGAGGATTTCCGCATGCATCTGGAACGGGGCCACCAGCAGGCGCCGCGTGCCTTGGAATTGGCAGATTCCGGTCAGGAGGTTGAACAGATTGGTGGCATCCTCCCCGAATTCCGGCCGGCACGTCAGCAAGCTGAGATCCGTGTAGAGCCTGGCCGTCGCCGGGTTGTAGTTGCCGGTGCCAAGGTGGACATACCGGCGGATGCCGTCCTCGTCGGCCCGGACCACCAACGCCATCTTGCAGTGGATCTTGAAGCCCACGATGCCGTAGACGACGTGAACTCCCGCCTCCTCCAGGGCGCGCGCCCACCGGATGTTGTTGGCCTCGTCAAAGCGGGCCTTCAGTTCGACCACGGCGGTCACCTGCTTGCCGTTCTTCACCGCATTCATCAGGGCCCCGATGATCCGCTGGTCACCGCCCGTGCGATACAGGGTCTGCTTGATGGCCAAGACTTTGGGGTCCGCAGCCGCCTGTTCGAGGAATTCGACGACGCTGACAAAGCTGTCGTAAGGATGGTGCAGGAGGATGTCGCGTTCCCGGATGAGCGAAAACAGTTCGGCCTCGCCGCGCTCGCGGATCAACGCGGCCACCGGTCCGGCGAAACGCCGGTCGCGCAACTCCGGGGGATGTTCACCGTCCAGGATCGCCATCAGGCGAGTCGGGTTGACCGGTCCATCGATCAGGTAGAGGTCATCCGCGGTTAGGCCGACGTTGCTCAGCAGCGCGGTGCGCACCTCAATCGGGCAGTTGGCAGCCACTTCCAGCCGGACGGCCGCCCCTTTGCGACGCTTGTCGAGCTGATGCTCCATGGCCCGAAGCAAGTTCGGCACCTCGTTCTCGTCGAGGTAGAGCTCGCTATTCCGGGTCACCCGAAAGCTCCAGGAACCCTCAATCAACATCCCCGGGAACAGTTCGGCGAGATAATGGCCGATCAGGTCGCCGAGGAAGACGTAGTCGTGCTCCCCCGGCTCGGTGCGCGGCAGCTGGACCAATCGCGGCAGCGCCCGGGGCACTTGGACGACCGCCAGCCAGCGACGGAGTTCGCCGCGGAACGTCCCGTGCAGCTGGATGATCAGGTTGAGCGTCTTGTTGAGCAGCTCAGGGAACGGATGCGAAGGATCAATCGCCAGCGGAGTCAGCACGGGATGCACCTGTTCCCGGTAGTAGGCATCCAACCATCGGCGGTCGGCTTCGCCCAGGCGGTCGGCCGGAAGGAAGCGGATGCCCTTCTTCGCAAGTGCCGGAACCAGCTGCTCCCGCCAGCACCGGTAGGAATCGTCGACCAGCCGCGCCGTCCGCTGGCGAATTGCCCGCAAGGTCTGCTGGACGTTGAGGCCGTCCGGAGTCCGTTCCGTCGTCCCGTCCTCGGCCGCCTGTTTCAATCCGGCCACCCGCACCTCGAAGAACTCGTCGAGGTTCGAGTTCACGATGCAGAAGAACTTCACCCGCTCCAGCAACGGACTGGCGGGATCCAACGCCTCGTCCAGCACCCGCTGGTTGAATTCCAACCAGCTCAGCTCGCGGTTGAAGTAACGCGGCTCCCGGTGACGGGACGAAACCGATTTGGACTTGGCCTTACGCATGAACGCAGGCTCAGGCTAGTTGGCCCGCGGAGGCAGGCGAGTGACAAATCGCGGTGGCCGAGCCAGCCACCTTCCCATTCACCGCGCCAATTCCGGCTGCCGATACCATTCGCCGCGGAGCCAATCGGCAATAAGGGCGATTTCCTCATCCTTCAGGACACCGTCGACCTTGAATCGCGGCATCCGGTCGTTCTTCTTGCCGTAGAAACGGTCGTGCGCCGGGTCGGCAATCACCCCGATCAGCCATTCCCGCGAGCCCCAGCCCGTGAGGTCCACGGTATTGGCATCCGCATCCGGCTTGCGGAACTGATGGCAGTCCGTGCACCCAAACTCGTCCCGTGCCAATTCCCTGCCCTGCCCAATCAGCGCCCGGTCCCGCACATCCATGGATTTCTGGGACAACAACTCGGCCTCGGCACTGACCGCGGCGATCACCTTTTCCAACTCCGCCTGCTTCTCGGGCAGTTTCTTGGCGAGCTTTTCCTTCACCCAGCGGGCCATCTTGCCTTCCTTGAATTTCGTCCAGCCGTAATAGCGGTCGGAGCTGACCAATTTGGGATCGAGCAATCCGGCCAACCACTCACGGGACCCAAAACCCTTGAGGTCCGGTGCCGAACCTGGGTCGGTCACCCGCAACTTCTGTCCCGGCTTCGGGTTGGCCGCATCGGAACCATTGAGCCGAACGAGGTCGCCGGCCGGAGCTCCGTATTTGGCCTCAATGGTGGCCGCCGTTTCGCCCGCTTCCACCTGGTGTTCGAGGGTCCGGGCCTGCCCAGTGCCATCGTGACCGTCGAACTGGTGGCAACTGGAGCAATGCCGCGCGAACAGCTTCGGCCCTCGCGTCAACGGGTCGTTGCGGAGCAGGTTCACCGCCCCGGTGGAGGGAATGCCCGTCGGCGCCTTGGCGAGCTCAACTACGCGTTCGGCGTCGTTGTGGGCCTGCTTCAGCGCCAGATGGAAGGCCGGGTCGCCCGCGTCCTGCTTCTTGGCTTCCCAAGTCAACAGTCCGGCCCCCGCCATCACGGCGAACAGGAACGCCAGATTGAAGCGGTGCCCAAGCTTCCATTTTCCCAGGAATGGCATCGCCGCCAAAATCAACATCGCCAGGCTGGGAATCACGATGGCGCCCCAGACCTCGGTGCCGCCGGGGAAGTATTTCAGGAACTGGAACAGGAAGAGGAAATACCACTCGGGACGGGCAGCCGAATACGGCTCGCTGGGATCGGCCGGAGCTGCCAGTTCCGCGCCGCGGAACTTGACGGTGAGGAACACCACCGTGGCCAGGACAGCGAGGGAGGCCACCGCATCCATCAGGACTTGGTCGGGCCAGAATGCCGCGTCAGGCTTCCGCAGCGGCTGTTTCGGCGTGATGCCGTGTTTGCGGAACAACGCGACGTGCCCGGCGACCAGCAGCACGATGGCCGCGGGCAGCACCCCGGCGTGCAGCGCGAAGAAACGGGTCAACGTGTGATGGCCATAGTCGCTTCCGCCGATGATCAGCTTCTGGATCTGCTCGCCAAACACCGGCGTGATGGCCGCGATGTTCGTCGCCACCTTGCTGGCCCAATATCCCTTCTGATCCCAAGGCAGCAGATATCCCGTCAGCGAAATCGACAGGGTCAGCCCCAGCAGGGCCAGACCAAACCAATAGTTGACCTCACGCGGAGCCTTGTAGGCGCCGTCGATGATCACCTGCATCAGGTGCAGCACCAACAGGACCGTCATCAACTGGGCGGTGAAATGGTGCAGGCCGCGGAGGAACCATCCGCCGGCCATCTCGTGTTGGATGTAATACACCGACTCCCAAGCGGTCTGGGCGCTCGGGCTGTAAGCCATCCAAAGGAAGATTCCAGTGATGAATTGCACCACGAGGCAAAAGGTCAGCGCACTGCCCCAGATGTAACGCCAGCGGGCGCCTCCCGGAATGTTCTCGTAAAGCGCCTCGTGCGTCAGTCGCTTGATGCCGGTTCGGGAATCCAGCCACTCAAAGATCTTCTTCATGCGACCGGCCTCTTCTCCTTGTGTCCGGCCGCAAAGTTCTGGAACCGCACCCAAATGTCATTGCCGCGCAGTTCCACTTCCATGGTGTCCATGGCCCGGGGACTCGGGCTCTTGGGGTCATTGATGGAACCGTCCTGGGCAAAGGTGCTGTTGTGGCAGGGGCAGTAGAAATCCTTGGCGTTCTCCCGATAATCCACAAAGCAGCCGGCGTGGGGGCACATGCTGTGGAACGCCACGACCTCCCGTTCCTTCACCCGCCGGAGATACACGGCCCCGATCGGCACTTGCGGCGTGCGGGTCCAGGCATCCACGTGATCCGCGAGGATCGAGAACTTCCGGGGCACCGAATCCGCCGGCAACGCGTCCAACGTCCCCACCTTGACGAATCCCGCGGCCCCCGGTTTCCGGCGCAGCGGATCAAGCCAGGCAAACAGACCGGCGGCGGCGGGAACCAGGGCAACCACGCCGCCAATGACGACGGCCGCGGCCTCCTTGAGGAAGGACCTGCGGGCAGGCGAGTCGGAACAACACTCCGGCTTGGACATGATGGGCGTGAGAATCGGCCGGGAGGTCGCCAATGGCAAACCCGCGTTGGCCATCTGCTAAGGATTTGTTGCCATCGCCAAAGACCTCAACGAGCCACCGGAAAAACCACTGCTAACAGGCTCGGTTACGCCTTCAAATGACGGCTGTGAGCCAAGCCAATCGACGATCATCAACGACCTTCAGTTCGCGGCCCCAATCCAACGCCTCCAAACGCCAATGCGGAATCATTGCTCCGCCCAATTGAATCCATGCCGGCGCGGGAATTCTGGCTGGCTTTGCCAGCAAAACCGCCTCGCAGCCGGGTTTTCCGCTTCGCCGGAACGCTCGAGGATCGGTCCATTTCGCTCTCCCGAGGCCATCAGGCTCGGGAATCCCGGCGAGCCCGGAGCGCCTCCCGCTTGCCCCGGCCGTCCGATCTCGCCGCCTTCGAAGGCGGCCAGAATCGAAGCCGCCAACGTCAGCGCAACAGGCAGACGCCGGCCCGCGGTGGCGGTAAGGCGGGCGCACCGAGGAAATATCTGGCGGTGGAGCCACCAGGCAAAACTGCACAAAACCGCGAGCGCCACCGCAAACACCTGCTGAAGCTGCCCCACCGGCGAGTCACCGCCGTGCTCCCGCGACCACCCCAACCCCACCGCAACCCAAGCCAAGGCCGAGGCCATTCCCAGCGTGATCCCGATGCCTCTCCGCAGTCGGTCCGCAGGCCGCCGAACCGCCCACGCTTCGAGGAGCACTGCCAGAGCCAGCAGGCCAACCGAATACTGCAGCCCAGCCCCGCTGAGAGGGCTGAACCAGGGCGCGATTTGCGACCCGTCTGCGAACACCGGCAACATACGGCAAGCAGGACGAAACAGTTTCCCGTGCTCATCAGTTGATTTTCAAAAATCTCGCCCTGCTTGCCCCGGGGGCTCCCGGGGGCATGGTCTCGCGGAGCATGAAGCGACGAGTCCTGATCTGCGGGTGTGGTTATGTGGGCATCGCCCTCGGCCGCCTGCTGGTTTCCGAGGGGCACACGGTGTTTGGCCTGCGCCGAACCGCCGCCAGCCTTCCTGAACTCGCGGCCGAGGGCATTTCCCCGTTGCTGGGTGACATAAGCCGGCCGGCGGACTTGGAATCGCTGCCCGGCTCGTTTGACTGGGTGGTTCACGTCGCCAGTTCGACGGGGGGCGGAGTGGACGAGTATCGTTCCGTTTACCTCGATGGTTTGCGGAACCTGCTGGCGTGGCTCGACCGCGCGCCCGACCGCCCGAGCCGACTGGTCTACACCAGCAGCACCAGCGTCTACGGACAGACGGACGGGTCTTGGGTGGACGAAACCTCGCCAACCAATCCCACCACGGAAACCGGCGCGATCTTGGTCGCCGCGGAACAACTTCTACGCACCGCGCCTTTGCGGGTTCATGCCACAACCCTGCGGGTTGCCGGGATCTATGGGCCGGGCCGGGGTCACCTGTTCCGCCAGTTCGTCGCCGGCAAGATATCCCCTCCCGATGCCCCGGCCCGCTGGCTCAACATGGTGCATCGGGACGACGTGGCGACGGCCATCCGCGCCGCCCTGGAGACGGGCACTGCCGGGGGCACCTACAATGTGGCCGACGACGAACCGGTGTTGGCGACCGACTTCCTGAACTGGATCGCGGCGCAGTTGGGCCGAGATCAATCTCGGTTCGGGACTGGAAGTAGCCCCACGCGTCTGGGCAAACGGGCCGAAACTCACAAGCAGGTCAGCAACCGGCTGATTCGCGATGAGCTTCAATGGAGCCCTGCCTTCCCCACCTTCCGTGAAGGATATGCAGACGCGATTCGCGCCGTAAAGGCAGGGCACTTCACTCCGTAATCCCCGCCCCTGCGAACTGGATCGAACGCACGGCTACCCTGTCCCTCGCGGAGCTCCACCAAGATCGCCGATTCGCTATTTCTGACCCCAGCCGAACCGCTTGGTAAACGGCCAGAACACGAAGCAGGACTTGCCGATCACTCGTTCCTGCGGGAAGTCGGGTTCACCCCAATAACGCGAATCCGCGCTGTTCATCGTGTTGTCGCCAAAGCAGACGTAGTGATGCGGGCGAACGGTGTATTCCGTGGTGCCGTTCGGGAAGTTCGGCGTCGGGCCCACGTAGCCGGTCGTGGCCTGCCAGACGGTCCCGTTGACGTGCCCGGAGTAGTAGTCGGACCTGGCTGGCTTCGCCGGGTCAAAACCGAAGACCTGGTGGAATCCGTAGTCGTTGGTCGTCAGCGGTCGGCCGTTGATGTAGGTATGGCGGTCGTCACCGATGCGGATGGTTTCTCCCCCCAGGCCGACAAGCCGTTTGATGTAGTGGGTGTCGAACGTCATTCCCGGATGATGCTCCGAGCGGAATACGATCGTCTCGCCCCGCTCAGGGCGCCGGAAGTTGTAGCTGACGCGTTCGACGAACAGGTGGTCGCCGGTCACGACTCTACATTTGACGATGTCCTCGCCCGCCTTGAACGACGTCTTCTTGATCGCCCGCTTGGACTCATCAAAAAGGCCCAGGTGCCGGGCAAAGTCATCGGGCGGAAACCACACCACGATGTCGCCGGCCGTGGTCCGCAGGGACTGCTTCTTGACGAACGGCAGGACCGTCGTGGGCTTCTCCTGCCAGCCGGTTAGCTGGCAATCCTGCTTCGCCACGAAGTGATAATAGCTGACCCCGTCGATCCAGCGTTCCCACAGCCGCACAGGCAACGAGGGGACCTTTACCTCGGGTTGATCCCGCAGGTCCTGGTAGGTAATGCCCCACAGGGTCGGCTGGGCCGAACCGGTCGGGATGACCATCGGCTGGATCAGGAACGCGCGGCTGCCGACGATCAGGATGGCGATCTCCAGCAGCATCACGAGGTTTTCCCGCAGGCCAGCGTTGGGATAGGCCTTCAGCCACTGGTTGGCAGTCTGTTCCAACGAATCCATCGCGGCCTTGATCGCGCCGGCATCGGCGTCGCTGCGCAGCAGCGCGTGAAATTCCCGCAACGCGGTTTCAACCGTCGTGATCGCCTCCGGCGTCAACCGGTCGCGCTGGTGGTTCAGGATTTTCCGGACGACATCGGCCAGTTCGGCCGCCTTGCGGACGGTGCGGGAAGTGAGCCAGCGGAGCAGATACATGCGTGCGGTGAATGGGACAGGGCGGACGGCGCCGGGTTCAATCCCCGGCCGGCCCCCTGCCCTAGTTGGTCTTGAGCACTTCGACGAACGCTTCCTGCGGAATTTCGACGGAGCCGATGGACTTCATGCGCTTCTTACCTTCCTTCTGCTTCTCCAGCAGCTTGCGCTTTCGGCTGATGTCGCCGCCGTAGCACTTCGCGGTCACGTCCTTGCGGAGCGCGCTCACGGTTTCGCGGGCGATGAACTTGCCGCCGATCGCCGCCTGGATGGCCACCTGGAACTGCTGCCGCGGGATGACTTCCTTGAGTTTGGCCGCGATGGTGCGGCCGCGGGATTCGGCCTTGGTGCGGTGCACAAGGCTGGAGAAGGCTTCCATCACCTCGCCGTTGACCAGCATGTCCAGCTTCACCATGTCGCTGGGCTCGTAACCTTCCGGTTCGTAGTCCATCGAACCGTAGCCCCGGGTGATGGATTTGATGCGGTCGTGGAAGTCGATGAGGATTTCGTTCAGCGGGATCTTGCAGGTCATCATCACGCGCCGGGCATCGAGCGTCTCGGTGTTCTTGATCTCGCCGCGCTTCTCGGAGATCAGCGACATGATGTCGCCGATGTTGTCGCCGGGGCAGATGACGAAGGCCTTCACGATCGGCTCGAAGATCGTGTCGATATAGGTCACGTCGGGCAGGAACGCGGGGTTGTCCACCTGCTTCTCGGAACCGTCGGTCATCTTCACCTGGTAGACCACGCTCGGGTAGGTGGCGATGATGTCCATGTCGAACTCGCGCCGGAGCCGCTCCTGCACGATCTCCATGTGCAGCAAGCCGAGGAATCCGCAACGGAGCCCAAAGCCGAGCGCCACCGAGCTTTCGGTCTGGAAGGTCAGCGCGGAATCGTTCAGCTGAAGCTTGGAGACCGCCACCTTGAGCTGCTCGTAGTCGGCCGTGTTGATCGGATAGATGCCCGAGAAAACCATCGGCCGGATTTCCTGGAAGCCCGGTAGTTCGGTCGACGGATTGCGAGGATCGGTAATGGTGTCGCCCACCTTCACCTCGCGGGGCGTCTTGATGTTCGCCGTGATGTAGCCGGTCTCGCCGGTCTCCAGCTTGTCGCGGGTGTAAGGCTTCGGCCGGAAGGAGCCGACTTCCTTGATTTCGACGGTCTTGCCCGAGTGCAGCAGCTTCACGTGCATGCCGGCCTTGAGTTCGCCGTTGGTCACGCGGACCAAGATCACCACGCCTTTGTAGGTGTCGAAGTAGCTGTCGAAGATCAGCGCCTGAAACGACTTCGCACCGGACGGAACCGGCGCCGGCACCCGGGCGACGATGGCTTCCAGGATGTCCTCGATGCCAATGCCTTCCTTGGCGCTGGCCAGGATCGCGTCGTCCGCCGGGATGGCGATGATGTCCTCGAGCTGCTGCTTGGCCTGCGGGATGTTCGCGTGCGGCAGGTCGATTTTGTTGATCACCGGGATGATGTGCAGGTTCTGCTTCATCGCCAGGTGGACATTCGCGACCGTCTGCGCCTCCACGCCCTGGGCGGCGTCGATGATCAGCAACGCGCCTTCGCACGCGCTCAGCGACCGGGACACCTCGTAGGCAAAGTCCACGTGGCCCGGGGTGTCGATCAGGTTCAGCTCGTAGGTTTCACCGTTCTTCGCCTTGTAGAGCATCGTGACCGGATGGGCCTTGATCGTGATGCCCCGCTCACGTTCGAGATCCATCGCGTCGAGGAGTTGGTCCTCCATGTCGCGCGTGGCGATGGTGCCCGTCATGTGCAGCAACCGGTCGGAAAGGGTCGTCTTCCCGTGGTCGATGTGGGCGATGATGCTGAAATTGCGGATGTGCGCGGCGTCCATTGATCAAAGGGCCGCGCCTGGATTTTGTCCCGGCGCGGCGGAAAAGCGGGCGCAAGATAACGGCGAACCCCGTTTCGGGAAGGGGAAATCAGCCGAAGACTCGGCGGCTCAGCGCCGGGCCGGGCGGATCGGCTGGCCGCTTTCGCGGAGCAGCCGCTGGGCTTCACGGTCGCCGCGGCCGGCCAACTGGCGCAGCGCCGCCAAGCTCTTCCCGTCCAGGGTCGGCCGGAAGTCCACGGCCGCGGTCGCTCCCACCGTCCCGCCGACTGTCGTCGTTCCGCCGCCCGCAGTGGCGTTTGCAACGCTGACTCCGCTCGCGGCCAGGGACGAGCCTGCCGACCCACCCACCCCGGAGGTCGGCAAACGCCGCGTGACAAACGAGATTCCACCCCGGCCATTGGCGCCACCGGGGCCAACATTCTGCGCCCATCCGGACAAGAGCACCCCCGCACCCGCGGCAAAGGCTAGGAACATTTGTTTCATGGTCGTGAGATCGCCAGATTCCGCGGCCCACGCAATCCGAAAATCAACGACCTCCGTCCCCCACGGCAGCCGGCCGGGTGTTGCGTTCAATTTCCACCTGGCACAACGCGGTCTGCGCCTGGAGCCGAAGCGTGAAGCCACGTTCCAACCCCTGCGCCAGGCCCACCGCCGCCACCAGCGCCGCGACCAGCCAGTCGGGACAGCGCGTCGCCAGCGCGACGGGCATGTTTTGGAGCAGCATCGGCGCGAGCATGAAGCCGATGAGTCCCCCGAGCGCGGTGGAAGTTGCCGCGGCCAGGATCGCCCGTGCGTAGAGGCGGTCGGCGCAGCGCTGGATGAAATCCGGATCGTAGGTGGTCACGCCGGCACGCTACGCCGCGCCGGCTGCGCGGCAACCGGCGTTCCCGGTCACGGCAACGCCAGCGGCCGCCCCATCCAAACATCGGTCACGCCCGGCGAGACGTGGCCGCCCAGGAAACGCGTCGCCGACCACCACGGCGCACACGCCCGGAGCAGCGAATCGTCCCGAATTTCCACGTCAGCCGCGGCCAACGGCCAAGGCGGGTGCCAAATTCGGAAGCACCGCCGGCGTCCGGCGCCGTCCAGGAAGCACGTATGGCGCTCCAGCGCGAACTCGGCGAAACTGCCGGGGTTGGCCGGCGCGAAGTTCTGGACTAGCCCGGTCACCAGATATTGAAACGCGCCGGCCCCGGCGCGATCCGTCACCCGACCCGCCCAACGCACGCGCACCGGGTCGTGGGCAAATTCATGCCGGCCCCAGCGATACGGCAGGCCGTAGAGTCGCGGCCCCAACTGCGCCTGGATCCAGCTCGAAATCCCTTCGGTGAGGAACGTGATCCCCGGCTCGTCACCCACGCGGACGTAGGTGCGCAGGTTCAGGAAAAGCTGCTCGCGGAACGGCCACAGGAGGACTTCGCTCAGGCGTTCGCACCGGGCGAAGCGCATCCGGCGCATGGTGAAGGCGACCAAGGTCACCACCGCTTCGCCGTGCCACGTCTCGAGCGGAAACGGCGTGGCGGCCTGGAGCAGCGGGGCCGGCACCGCGAAGTGCAGGAACACCGGTTCCGCCCAGTCGGCGAGGAAAAGCGGACCGGGTTCACCGGCGAGGAAACGATCCCGGGCCGCCCGGTGCCAGTCCGTCGTGGGCGTCGGTGGTTCAGGTCGAACCGGAGGGTAGGTCCTTCTTCATGGCCGCAGTGGGGTGGGATTTTCGCTGAGGTTCTTCACGTGGTGGAGCACCCGCCCGTGAATGGAATGAATGATCCAGTCCGACCAGACCTGCCAGTAGGCGGCCGGCCAGAGGTTGTGTTGATACCAAGTGGTGCCTTCGAGCCGAGTTCGGCCACCGGGTAAAGGCTCCAGGTGGAACTGTCCCTGCTTCGACACCAAGAAGCCTTCGAGGTGCGGCGGATGGATTTCCCGGTAAGGCGTCCATTCCTGCATCGGTTCGGGATTGGCGGTGACCGTGAACTTCAGCAACCGCGGCTCGTCCCAGACCTCGATGGGCTCGACGAACGGTCCGGTGGTGAATTCGCAGTGCCGGATCGCCCCGGCCCCCTGCCCCTCGATACGGGCCCGGATCGGATATGCGATGCCTGCGCGGAACAGCCATTCCCGCGGCGGCGGCAGTTCGCTGAAGGTGACCACATTCGGCCAGACTTGTTCCGGCGGCGCCTCGACCACGACCGCAGTGGACACCCGCAGCAGCGGGGCCGGGACCTCGGCGAAATGCTCGCCGACCATGAGCGCGGGCACGGCCAGCACTGCGGCACAATACAACCCACCATGGTCCTGCGGCCGGATCACCCGGAGAGCAGCCATGCCCACCACCGCGCCCAAACCGCCGAGGACCAGCGCGATCGGAGCCGCCATCACGAGGCAAAATGCGCCTTCGATGGCCAATAGGAGAAACACGATTCCAGCCACCGCATTGGCCAGCGCCATCACGCCCATGGCCCGTGCGAAGGTAAGTTCCCCCTGGGCCAGGCCGCAGAGCAACGTGGCGAGAAAACCCACGATGAACGGCGTCGCCACGAAGAGCGACCAACCGTAGTCCTTCAGCAGCAGCGTGCTGATGGTTGTCATCACAACCCCGACGCCTGCGGTGATGGTCGCGGAAACGACGGCGCAGGCGAAGAAGCCCCGCGGCAGCCAGCGCTGGAACCGGCTGCTTCCCGCGCCACGGACTGGCGGCACAGCCAGCTTGGTTTGGCTGGGCAGGACGCACAGCAGGGCAAACAGGACGAGCTTGACCGCCGGCACGAAGAACAGCAGGGCCAACCAAGGCCGCAGTCCCGCCGCCCGCAGCCGGGCTACTGTCAGCATCACCCCGAGCCAGATGAAGGGCAGCGACAAGGCGAGCACCGTCGCAAACGCCGCCGTCCGCTCGGCCGCCGGCAGCACCTGGAACAGGTAGGCGCGCAGCACCTCGGGGTTGAGCAACGTCCAGCGCCCCTCACCAACCGCCCCGACGGCGACCCGGTCGAGATTGTATTTCACCAACGCCAGGCTCAGCCCCCAGGTCAGGTAAGCGGTCCGGCTGACGGTGCCGGTGCCGAGCAACAAGGTTTTCCAGTTCATGAGGTTTCAGGTTTCGGTGCCGGTGAGTTCGGCCAAGGCTGAAGGCAACGTGGGGAAGCGGAACTGAAATCTCTCGGCCAACAGGCGCCCGGGCACCACCCGCCGACTCTTGATGATTAGTTCGGTCTCCGTGCGCAGGAGGAAGGCGCCCATTTCCAGCATCCACCGCGTGGCCGGCAGGCCGTAAGGCATCCCCACCGCGCGGCGGAGTTGCGCCATGAATTCCGCATTGGGCACCGGCCCGGGTGCGGCAAGATTCACGATGCCCGAAAAGGCCTCATTCCGGATCAACCATTCGACGGCCCGGACGAAATCGTCCCCGTGAATCCACGACATGAACTGCCGCCCGTCACCCATGCGGCCGCCCAACCCCAACCGCGCGAGCCGCCGCAGCACCGGGAAGACTCCCCCCTCGCGGCTCAGCACCATTGCGGCCCGCAGCGCCACCTTGCGGGTGTGCGGCGCGGTCGCTTGCTCGAATTCGCGTTCCCACGCCGTCGCCACCTCGACCGAGAAACCGTCCTTGGCCTCCGCACAGGCGCCGATTTCCCCCGCTTCGTCCCAGGCAGGTCCGTAGGTGTGCCGATAAATCGTCGCTGTGCTGGCGTTCAGCCAGACGCGGGGCGGGCATTCGCAACGCGCAATCGCCTCGCCCAGAACGCGGGTGGAACGGAGCCGCGAGTCCATGATTCGCCGTCGGTTGGCAACCGTATAGCGGCAGTCCACCGAACGACCGGCCAAATTCACCACGGCTTCGGCGCCCTCCAACTCGCCGGCCCAGGGACCGAGGGTTTCCCCGTCCCAGACCACCGTTGCCGGTCCCGCGCGGCGCG
>JBIIUN010000390.1:0-4836 GCA_044339945.1 Kapaibacterium sp. (SeqCode) | reverse complement strand
CGTGCTGGTGCTCGGCGGCGGTGACGGCCTGGCCGTGCGTGAGGTGCTGCGGTATCCGCAAATCGAGGCTGTCATCCTGGTCGACCTGGACCCGGAGATGACCCGGCTGTTCGGCACCCAGCCGCTGCTGACTCACCTGAATCGTGGGGCCCTTACCGATTCCCGGGTGCGGGTCGAAAACTCCGATGCGTTCACGTGGCTGGCCGGCAATACGAACCAGTTCGACTTTGTCGTGGCCGACTTTCCCGATCCGTCGAACTTCTCCCTCGGCAAACTTTACTCCGTCACCCTCTACGAACGGCTCCGGCGCGCCTTGGCACCCGGCGGCGTGGTGGTGGTCCAAAGCACGTCGCCCTACGTGGCGCGCCGCGCGTTCTGGTGCGTGGACTCGACCCTGCGGGCCGCCGGTTTCGTGACGGAACCCTATCACCTTTACGTGCCGAGCTTCGGCGAATGGGGCTTCGTGCTGGCCAGTCCCGAGCCGCTCCCGGCGCCGGCCCGGCTGCCGGATGGATTGCGGTTCGTCACCGGGGCGACGCTGCGGACGCTCTTCGAGTTTCCGCCCGACATGGCGCCGCTGCCGGTGGAGGCGAACCGACTGAACAATCAGGCGCTGGTGCGCTACTTCGAGGAGGAGTGGGCCAACTATGTCCACTGAACCGCGCCAACTGAATGGGCTTTCCCGCCGCCAGTTTCTGGCGACTGCGCCCGCCTGGGGCCTCGCCGCGGGCTGTTCCCGTTCGCTGCCCGCCTTCACGGGCGGAATCGTGGGTGCCGACGCGACGTTGGGACACCGGTTTCGGGACGGCGGCTTTGCGCCGGCCAATCGGGAGGAGCGCGTTCGCGTGCTGATCGTCGGCGGCGGGATCTCCGGCTTGGTCGCGGCGCGTGGGTTGCTCCGCGGCGGCGTCAGCGACTTGGCGGTGTTGGAGATTGAGGCCGAGGCTGGGGGCAATTCCCGGGGCGGAGCCAACGCGGTGTCCGCCTATCCGTGGGGCGCGCATTACGTTCCCTTGCCCGGTCCGGAGGCCATTGAAGCCGCGGAATTGTTCCGGGAGTTCGGCGTTATCCTCGGCGTGGACTCCCGCGGCCGGCCGATCTATCGCGACGAGTATCTGTGCCACGATCCGATGGAGCGGCTCTTCCTGCACGGACGCTGGCAGGACGGGGTCATTCCCGGCCGCGGACTCACCGTCGCCGAACGCGGCGACCTCGATCGGTTCCTGCACTTCACCGACGCCCTCAAGCAGGCTCGCGGCACCGATGGCCGGCCGCTGTTCGCGATCCCGGTGGACCGGAGTTCCGCGGACCCGACGGTGCGGGCGCTTGATCAGTTGACGATGGAGAGCTGGCTGGATCGCGAGGGGTATTGGACCGAGCCGGTGCGCTGGTATGTGGACTACTGTTGCCGGGACGATTTCGGGGCCGGGATCCGCCGGGTCAGCGCCTGGGCCGGTCTGCATTATTTCGCCGCGCGAGGCGGGCTGGCCGCCAATGCGCCGGGACACGCCGTGGTCACGTGGCCGGAGGGCAATGTGTGGCTGGTCAACCAATTGCGCGAACCGCTCGGCGACCGAATTCGATCGCGGAAGGCGGTCTGGAAGGTCGAGCCGCAGGGGGACCGGGTCCACGTGGAATGCTGGGATGCCGCCATCGGCGAGGGGATTCGTTACGTGGCCGAAGCGGTCATCTTGGCGGTGCCCCGGTTTGTCGCGGCGCGGATGATGCCGGCGGCGGCGGTCGGGCAAGGCGGCCCGCAGTATTCCCCGTGGATGGTCGCGAATCTGACGCTCGACCGTTTGCCGGTGGGCCGCGGAGTCCCGTTGGCGTGGGACAATGTCATCTACCGCTCCAACTCGCTGGGCTACGTCGTGGCGACGCACCAGCACCTTCGGTCGGTTCCGCGGGAAACCGTGCTCACCTACTACCTCCCTTTGGATCACTTGCCCCCAGCCAAGGCTCGCCAGGAAGCGCAGGGGCGAAGTTACGGTGATTGGTGTGAGCTGGTGCTGGACGATCTGGGTCGCGTGCATCCCGAACTCCGGTCAGCTCTGCGGCAACTCGACGTGATGGTTTGGGGGCACGGCATGGTGACGCCGGTGCCGGATTACGTCTGGGGGCCCGCTCGCGCGGCGATGGCGCGTCCCGTGGAACGGGTTCACTTCGCCCACACGGACGTCGGCGGCATTTCCATCTTTGAGGAAGCCTGCGCGCAGGGAAGCCGGGCGGCTGCGGCGGTCCTGGACCAACTGGGTTCCCTCGCATGAAACGGCCCCGTCCCAAGCTTCCGGCGCGCCCGGCCCTGTGCCAGCACACGTTGCTCGAATTCCACGGCTGCGCCCCGGAGAACCTGAGCCAAACCCGACGGATTCGCGGTGGGATGCTGAAGGCCGTCCGTGCCGGCGGGGGCACGATCGTCCGGAGCGTGTTCCACCAGTTTAGCCCGTGGGGCGTGACCGGGGTGGTGGTGATCACCGAATCGCACGTCACCGTCCATACGTGGCCGGAACACGGCTACGCGGCGGTGGATATCTTCTCGTGCAGTCCCCGCCTGGACCACGCCCGAATCCGGGAAGAGTTGCGGACGGTGCTGGGCGCCCGCGAGGTTCGGCGGCGCAGCTTCGCCCGTGGGAAAATCTGACCGCGGCGGCCTAAACCCTTGCCGGGCGGAGGCTAGGCTTGACCAAGTGTAAACAATCCGGCAGTTCTCGCGGCGTCTTCGCGGGGTGACGTCTCACCAAGTAGCGGGTTGAGAAACGGACGTCGCCTGCGCCAGGCCCAATTTCCGCCGTGAACGCAAATTTCGCCCCCCAGTCCGGATCGTATTCCCTGGCCCTGTCCGCCGTGACGTGGTCGTTGCTGGCCGCCCCGGCAGTGCTTGGCGCTGATCCGGTCGTTTACGACAGCATGTCGAACCGGGGCGAACGCTGGGTTTCCAACCTGAGTCCGCTGGATCGGAAACAGTTTGAGTTTGGCGATGAGATTACCTTGGCGGGCACCGCGAGGGTCGTGACCTCATTCGCCTTTGAGTATTTTGGCGACATTGCCCCGGGCACCGGAGCCAATGCCAACGCGGTGATTCGGTTCTACGCCAATGATGGGGGCCTGCATACGCCGTCCTCCGGTCCCGCGGCGACGATGCCGGGATCGCTCCTTTGGGAAAGTGCTCCGTTCCAGGTTTCCGGGCTCAGCACGTTCAACGAGGTGACCTTGGCCGTTCCCAACATTGTCGTGCCGGACAAGCTGACCTGGACGATCCAGTTCAATGGCTTGTCCGGGGTGAATGGCAGTCAGGCCGGCCTGACCATTGGCGACCCCGTGACGGTTGGTGCGGTCCTGCCAACCTCGAACGGAACCTTCCTGATCGGCAGTTTCAGCGATTACTGGGGCAAGACGGACCCGTCGAAGTCCGATTCGTGGGCATTGTTCGTAATCCCGCCTAACCGCGCCAATTTCGCCACCCGGATCAACGCAGTTCCCGAACCGGAAACCGTCGCCCTCGCGTCGGTGGCGGGGTTGTTCCTTTGGCTCACTCTCCGCCGGAACGGCCGCTGAGCTTTTTGGACCCTGCCGGAGCGGAAAATGGACCTGAGCCCAACGCCGGTTGGCAGCGGAACCAGCCCGCTGGTGTTGCGGGTGCTGGTTGTGGAGGATTCCGAGTTCGATGCCCGGATTCTCGTGGCTCAGCTCCGCACCGGCGGCTGGGCGGTCGCCTTCAAGCGGGTCGCCTCCGGCCCGACGTTGCTCGCCACCCTTCAGGCCGAGCCGTGGGACCTGATCCTCTGCGACCATACCATGCCCGGGTTCAGTGCCCCGGAAGCGCTGCAAATTCTCCAAGGCACGGGCCTCGATGTCCCGTTCATCATCATTTCCGGCGGGATCGAGGAAGGGGTGGCCATCGATGCCATGAAGGCCGGGGCGCAGGACTTCCTGAAGAAAGGGGACACTGGGCGGCTGATCCCGGCCGTCCAACGCGAGCTTAAGGACGCCGCCTCCCGCCGGGCCCGCCGGGACGCCGAGGCGACGCTTCGCGACAGTGAACTCCGCTACCGGTCGGTCTGGGAGAATTCGACGGACGCCGTGCTGTTGCTGGACACGTCCGGCGTGGTGCGATTTGCCAATCCGGCGGTCGCGGCGGTCTTTGGCTGGGCTTCGGATGACCTGATTGGCCAGACGATGGACCGGCTCCAGCCGGAAGAATTGCCCGCCGGGCAATGGTGGAACGAACGCCGTTCGTTCCGTCCCGACACGGCCTTGGGCCGGCGGAAGAATGGCGACCCCGTGGAAATCGACGTGGCCATCACGGACATGCGGATGGGTGAGCAGACCTGGGTGGTCTTCTTTTTCCGCGACGTGACGGAACGCCGACGGGTTGAGCGGGAACTGCAGCATTCGCGCGAAGAATTCGCGGCGGCGCGGGAAATCCAGCAGCGGTTGTTCCCCAAGTCCGCGCCGGAAATCGCCGGCTTCGAGTTCGCCGGAGTTTCCCAGCCGGCGGTGGCAACCGGCGGGGACTATTTCGATTTCCTCCCGATGACGGACGGCGCGCTCGGCATCGTGGTGGCGGATGTCAGCGGCCACGGCGTGGGCCCCGCGTTGCTCATGGCCGAGGCCCGGGCCTACCTGCGGCCGTTGTCCCGTCGCCATGCCCAACCGGCGGCCATCCTCGACGAAGCCGAGGAACTCCTGCGCGAGGACCTCGGGACCGAACGATACATCACCCTGTGCATGGTCCGCCTGGATCCCGTCGCCCGGCGCCTGACCTACGCCAACGCCGGCCATCCGGCGGCCCAGGTGCTCAATGCCGCAGGCGACGTGAAGGCCGTGCTCCGGCGA
>JBIIUN010000389.1:0-4850 GCA_044339945.1 Kapaibacterium sp. (SeqCode) | reverse complement strand
GCCGGTTGGCGGCGCGACGTGGCCCCGGTCGGGCGCGGCGCTTCGTCGCGGCGCGGCAGGGTGAAGGGATGAACGTCCATGGTGCAGGCGGAAGTTTCATCCTGACTCTCCGCCTCCGGCCGGTCGGCGCGCAGGGAGAACGATGGGTAGGCGCCGAGGGCCGCGCCGGGGCCCCCGGGTATGAAAAGGCGATTTTGGGCCGAAAACCAGCCGGCGGGGAGGTCGGCGGGCCGCGGTGTTACCCAATGTTGGCAGTTGGGGGCGGCGGCGCCCCGGGGGCTAGGATGACGCCATGATCGACTCATGGTTTCGGTGGTGGCGACGGCCGGCGGCGGAAGCTTCCCGGCCGGCGGCGGGGGGCGAGGCAGAGTCTGGCTTGGTGCGGGTGAGCGAAATCCGCCGGGGCGACCGGTTTGCCGAGGTGTTCAGGGGACAGACGCAGGCGTATCTCGCGCTGGAAGATGCCTACCCCCACCGCTCGGCTACCCAGCCCCCCGGGCATCAATTCAAAGCTCTTGGCGATCGCGGGCCGCAGGTCTTCTACTGCGCGACTGGCTGGGAAACTTACGGCCCGCAGCTCTATCGGGTCCCCCCGGAGGAAGTGCCGGACGAACGGGCGGAAGGGTGCCGGTGCCGGCCGCGGCGTCCGTGCGGGGCGAGGCCGCCGGCGGGTGACCGGGAGTGGGCCGAGGCACCCTGCCTCACCGACGCGGCCAATCTGGCGGCAGAGCGGGCCCCGCAGATCGTGATCATTGCCCAGAACCCGGTGTGGGTGGTCGGCCTTGTGTCCGTGTGCCAGGAGTTGGGCACGGTGGCAGGGTGGACGGCCCGGGAATGGTTGGTCCACGTCACGGCCCAAGGACTGGGGGTCGCCCCGCAGTTGGTGATCCACCACCGGGGGGACGTGCCGCCGGGTGAGACGGATTTCCACCCGCTGATTGGCCGGGGGCTACGCCGGGGCTGGCCGGGGCTGAAGTGGGTGACGATCACCGACGACGCCCGGGCCGGCGAGCCGGAGGCGGGCCTATGCCTGCCGCAGGCGTGCGGGGAGGAAACCCTAAGGCACGCGGTGCGGGCGTTGCTCGCGGGCACGACCGGTAGCCGCCCGGCTGGGCCGTGACCGGCGGTCAGGCCGGAGCCGCCGATTCCCGCTGCTGGTTCCGCAGCACGGCGGCGGCGGCGTTGCGGTCGCCTACGCCGATCTTGCGGATGATGCGCTTGTTATGGACGTAAACGGTGTTGACGCTGATGTTGAGGCGGCGGGCGATGGTCTTGCAATCCAAGCCCTCGGCGGTCAGGGCCAGAATATTCTGCTCGGCCGGGGTGAGCAGCTCCAGCTTTGGCCCCGGTTGCGCCCGAAAACTGCCCAGGATGCCGGTTAGCAGCTCCTCGGACACGACGGCCAGGCCGGCGCAGGTCTTTACGAGCTGGTTGACCAGTTGCCCCATGGGCTGGTTCTTGAGCAGGTAGCCGTCTGCGCCCGCCCGCAAGACTTCGATGACCAGCTCGGGGCTGTCCGAGGAGGTGAAGGCCAGCAGCTTGGTGCTCACCTCCTGTTCTCGCAGGCGACGGATGCACTCCAGGCCGGACATGCCGCCCAGCCGGAGGTCGATCAGGGCGACATGGGGCGCCAGCTTCGGGATCTCCCGCAGGGCCGGGACGGCGGCGTGGAAGACGGTGACCGGACCGAACCCCGGCGAGTTGGAAAGGTGCTCGGACACGATCTCCGCCAGGCGGTGATCATCTTCGACAAGGACGACTCGGAGCTCGTTGTTCATAGGTTTGCGCCGGACGAAGCCGGAAGGTGGCGTTGCCATAGCCAAATTAGTATCAATGACTGCCTGCGGGTTACAAACATCCTTAGGTATAAGGTGGTTGAAGATTGTCCTGCTCACCGCGGGTTCGCCCCGCGGAAACTGCAGAAAAACCCAATGTCCACGGGCGTGGACGGGGCATGGCAAGAGTCGCCACCGCGGGGATGGTGGGGGCTGCTAACCACAATTGATGAATGCATCGGCGGTGGCTGTTTGCCTAGTGTTGGGAAGCGCCAACGAAACGCCCACGGGCGGAGCGGGCTGGCCAAATCATGAACACGCGCCTGTGTCCCCGTCCGAACATCCTCGTGGCCGAGGACGACGCCAAACTTCGTGAGTTGCTGATCGAGAGCCTGGTGGATTTTGGCTTTGAGGCGAGCGCGGCGCCCAGCGGGCGGACGGCATTGGACCGCATCCGGGCGCGGAAGCCCGACCTGCTGCTCTGCGATGTGATGATGCCGGACGGCGACGGGCACGATGTGCTAAGGGTGATCCGCTCGGACCGGCGTCTCGCGGACCTGCCGGTCATCTTCCTGTCGGCGTTGGCGCGCGTCGCCGACGTGCGGACTGGCATGAATCTGGGAGCGGACGACTACCTGACCAAACCGGTGGCCTTGGCCGAGCTGCGCCGGGCGGTGGAGGCCCGCCTGGATCGGGCCGAGATCCTCCGGGGTGGCAGCCTGGGCCAGTTCGTGGCGGACAGTTTGCCGGAATCGGGTCGGGGCCGCCGATCGCCCTGGCCGTGGCCGGACCTGCCGGCGGTGCCGGGAGGTTGGAGCCTCCAGGCGGAGGAGGAAGGGGCACCGCGGATTGATGCGGCCCGGGCCGGCGAACTCGCCCAGGCGCTGTGCGGGGCCGAAAAGCGGGCCACCGACCTGCTGCTGATGGTGCGGCCGGGCTGGGTGCGATGCCCGCCGTCCGATTTTGACGGGGCGGTCGGGGCGCTGTTGGGCTACGCCCTCCACCATTCCCGGCCCGGCGACGCCGTGTGGCTGGTCGGCGGTTGGGATGGAGATCGCTACCAATTGACCCTCTGGAGTCGCGAGGACCGCCTCAGCTCGCCCGATGCCGGCGAATTGGGCGCCTTGGCGGCGGGTCCCGACCTTGGCGGCCCGGGCCGCCCCCTCTCCGACTTGAGCATACGCCGGGCGGCGGCCACGCTGAGGCAAAGCGGTGGCGAACTGCGGCTCCAGGATTGCGGTGCCGACGGCATCCGGTTGCACGTGCACTTCCAACCTGCCCCCCCGATTCCATGATCAAGCTGAGAAACAAGCCGGTTCCGGGCGAAGGGTCTGACGAATTCAGTCCGGCCTTGGCGGCTGCCTTCCCGTTTTTCCTCCGCTGGGATGCCGCCGGCGTCATCACCGCGGCCGGCCGCGGGTGGCGCTCCCGGGCCCCGGAGCTCGTCGGCCAGCCGTGGGACCGGTTCTTCTGCCCGCGGCACGTTGAGCCGGGCCAGCTCCCTGCTTTCGGCGATGCGGGTGAGCCGGAGGTGTTGACTCTGGAGTCTTTGGCGGCGGGTCCCAGCCTCCACGGGCCGAGGCTCCGGCAGGCGGGCGGGGCGATCCTGTATCTGGGCACGCCGCTATTTCTGCCAACGGCGGTGGAACCCTGGGGGGGGCGACGGCGCGCGCCGCTGCTAACCGACCCGGTGGACCGCCGCCACGGGGCGCCCGGCACACGCCTGGCGGAAGCGGTCTGGCAGTGCTTGGCGGCGGCCAACGGCGCGTCGGAGTTGCTGGCCTCCCTGCCGGCCAGCCTAGGCCAGAACGCCGGGGCGTGGCTGGTGCAGTCTTTCCAGTTCGGGGCGGATGGGCGAGCGGACGCGCCGCCGGCGGAGTGGTGTGCCCCCGGCCTGGCGACGGCCAACGTGGCCGCCTTGCGGGCGCAGCTGGATGCCCGCCGGAAATTCCGCCTGACCACCGGAATCTATTCGCTCGACGGCGCCGCTCGATTGGTGGTGCTGGAGTTCACCCTGAACGTGAACCAGACGGGACTGATCCTGCTGGCCATGCCGGCCGGCAACGACCTGCCGGCGGGGGTGGAGGCCACCGTCCTGTCGCTCGCCAAACTGCTGACGCAATTTCTGCGCCGGAGCCAGGTGGAGCGCGCCTGGGCGGACGAGCGTAGCCTGACCCAGAACGTGCTGGAGCTGATGGGCCAGGGACTTACGGTAAGCGATGGGAGCGGCCACTGGATCTATGTCAATGCGGCCTACGCCCGACTGGCCCAGCGGAGGGTGGACGAGCTGATCGGCACCCGCCCCGACTCCCTCGCGGCTCCGGAAGATTTGCCCGTCCTTGCCGAAGCCCGGCGGTTGCGCGGGCTCGGCCAGGCAAACACCTATGAAATGAGCATCGTCCGGCCCGACGGCAGTCGCCTGCTCGTGCTAGTGTCGGGAGTTCCCCGGTGGGTTGACGGCAAACCGGCGGGCGCCATCGCGGTGACGACCGACTTGACGACTTTCAAGGAAACGGAGCGCCGGATGCAGGCGGCCTTGGACCGGGAACAGGAACTGAACCGGGAAAAGAACGCCTTCATGCGCATGGCGACCCACGAATATCGGACTCCGATCGCCACCATCACCTACGCGGCGGAGCTGCTGGGAACCCGCCTGGCCGAACTGCGCCCGTTGGGCAATCCCAAGCAGAGCGGCCGGATTCAGCGGCATGCGCAGCTGATCATGGAAAGCGCCCTCCAGATGAACCGCCTGCTGGACAACCTCATGCTGCTGTGGCGCCTCCAGACGCAGGAGGTGCAAATGCTGCCGAAGCGGGTCGGCGTCGGCGGGTTGATGGGGGACTTGTTGCGGGTGGCGGGCCAGGCTGGGCAAATGGGACGCCTTCGCCTGGTGGTCGAACCGTCCACGCCGGAGACTTTCCCGTTGGATGCCCAGATGCTGCGCCTGGCGGTGCTCAACCTGGTCGACAATGCGCTCAAGTATTCGCCGTCGGACCAACCGGTCACCGTTCGGTTGTCACAGCCCGCGGACGGCATGCTGCATGTGGCGGTGGAGGACCGGGGCCCGGGTATTTC
>JBIIUN010000388.1:0-4854 GCA_044339945.1 Kapaibacterium sp. (SeqCode) | reverse complement strand
GGAGAGGGTTGGGGTGAGGGGGCAGCGCGTGGAGGCTCTTGGGGTCACCTTCGATTCCGCAAACGCAATCGCCACGAAAGGAGGACTGCGATGACCAACACGGACTATCTCCGGCTGCTCAAGTTGCTCGCTCCGGAATGCGTGGCGGTGCTGACGGTCTTCTTGGTCTTGCTCGCCGATCTCCAATTCTGGCGGAACTGGAGCGTTCGCGCCCGCTCCTTCGGGGCCGCATCCATCCTGACGCTGGGCTTCGGTGCGGCGGCCGGCCTGCTGATCTGGAAACGCGCGGTCACTGCCGACCTGCTGGGCGGGACGCTGGTGCTTTCGCCGGTTTCCCAATATGTGAAGCTGGCCTTGCTTGGACTCGCCATCGTCACGGCCTGGCTCTGCACGGAAGGGGAATTCACCAAGCACGTCGGCGAATTCGTCGCCCTGATTGCGCTGGCGACCACTGGCATGATGTTCCTCGTCAGCACGGAGAACTTGCTGATGGTCTTCGTCGCGCTGGAACTCGTCAGCCTGTCGCTCTACGTGATGACGGCCTTCAACAAGCGCAGTCCGCGTTCGGCCGAGGCGGCGCTGAAATACTTCCTGTTCGGCGGCATGGCGGCGGCGTTCACGCTGTTCGGCTTCAGCTTCCTCTATGGCCTGACCGGGTCCATCCACCTGCCGACCATCGCGGCGAAGATCTCCTGGCAGGCGGCCGATCCGCTCACGCTGGTGGCCATCGTGCTCGTCGTGGCCGGTTTCGGCTTCAAGATCGCGGCGGTGCCGTTCCACCTGTGGGCGCCCGACGCCTACGAAGGCGCGCCGGCCCCGGCGGCGGCGTTCATCGCCTCCGGTTCCAAGGTCGCGAGCTTCTTCGTCCTCGGAAAACTGCTCCAAGTCGGCCTGCCCGGCGTCGCTGGCAGCGGTGCGTGGAAAGCGTTCACGCCGGGCTGGATCGCGGTGGTCGCGATTGTGGCCACCGCGTCAATGGTCTTCGGCAATCTGGCCGCACTCGCCCAGTCGAACCTCCGCCGGCTGCTCGCCTACTCGGCCATCGCCCACGCCGGCTACGCGATGCTGGCGCTGATCGGTGGTTCCCAGTCGGCGCTGCTCTACTACGCGATCACTTACGCGGTGACCTCGGTGGGCGCGTTCGGCGTTATAGCCGTAATGGAAAACCGCACCGGCAACGAGGCCATCGCCGGCTTGGCCGGGTTGCGCGAACGCTCGTTCCTGCTCTCGGCGGTGCTGACCGTCTTCATGCTGTCCCTGGCCGGCATTCCGCCGCTCGCGGGCTTCTTCGGCAAATTCTACGTGTTCATCGCCGCCGCCAAGCAGGGCGCCGGACTCGGCTACTGGTGGCTTGTGGCCGTGGCGTTGGCGGCGAGCTGCGTGTCGCTTTACTACTACCTCCAAGTGCTCAAGCAGGTCTGGGTCACGCCGGCCGGCGAAGGGCAGGGGAAAGTATCCGGCGGGATCATCGTCAGCGCCCTGCTGGTCGTTTTGGCGCTGGTGGTCGTGGTCACGGGCTGCGTCCCGGAACTGCTGCTCAGGTTGCTCAAGTAGGCGCGCCGCCAAAGTGCTGCCGGCGTCCCGCCGGGAGTCCCAGACAGCTCGCAGGGTTACCGGCGGGAAAGATCGCCGGTAGTAGCCCGCGCCCGCCACAGGCTTCGGCCGGAGGCCGACCAGGGCGCGACTTGGACGTGGGCACCCGCTCGTCCGTGGGGCGTGACCACCTCGGGGTTCCGCCGGCTGGAAGCCGGCGGCACGTTGGGTTGGCAACGGCTTGGCAACGGCTTGAGGGGCCTACGATGAAAAGATGCACCTGCCTCAGCCCAGCAGCGTTCGCACCTTCGCCAGCGCCTCGTCGAGCTTGGTGACATCCTTGCCGCCGCCGCGGGCGTTGTCGGGTTTGCCGCCGCCCTTGCCGCCGACGATTGGGGCGATGGCCTGGATGATCTTGCCGGCCTGCGCCTTGGCGGTGAACTGCGGCGTCACCGCGGCGATCAGCGCCACGGCGCTTTCCGAGCCGCCGCCGAGCACGATCACGCCCTGGAACCGCCCCTTCAGCGCGTCGGCCACGGCCTGGAGGAAGTCCGCGTCGGTGTCGCCGAGGTTGTGCGCGATGAGGGGGATGTCGTTCACCGTGTGGACGCGGCTGAGCAGCTCGCTGGCGGCGTTCGACGCGTTGCGGGCGACCGCGGTCTTGAGCTGGCGTTCGAGCTCCTTCTGCTGCGCGAGCAGGGCCTCGAGCTTCTTCTCCAGCTCGGCGACGGGGGCGCCGATGCGGCCGGCGACGCTGCGGATCAGCTCCACGTCACGCTTGGCGAAGTCGTAGGCGCTCAGGCCGGCGACGGCCTCGATGCGGCGGACGCCGGCGGCGACGGCGGCTTCGCTGACGATGCGGAAGAGGCCGATCTCACCGGTGGCGCGGGTGTGGGTGCCGCCGCAGAGCTCCATCGAGTAACCATCCAAGGCGTGCGACTTGCCGCCGATCTGCACCACGCGGACGACGTCGCCGTATTTGTCGCCGAAGAACTGCATCACGTCCTTGCGGTGCTTCACGTCGGCGTGCGGCACCTCGGTCCAGCTCACGCCGGCGTTTTCGAGGATGCGTTCGTTGACGAGCTTCTCGATGTCGGCGACCTGCGCGGGCGTGAGCGCGGCGCTGTTGAAGTCGAAGGTGAGCTTCTCGGGCGTGACGCTGGAACCTTTCTGCGAGGCCTCCTTGCTGGCCACTTCGTGCAATGCCCAGTGGAGCAGGTGCGTGACGGTGTGGTGGCGCTGGATGGCGGCGCGGCGGGCGCGGTCCACGCTCAGGCTGAGGCTGGCGCCGACGGCCGGGGCGTCGCCGCCTTCGATGAAGTGCAGGAAGGTGGGGCCTGACTTCTGCGTGTTGACGATGCGCCAGAGCTGGCCGGAACCGGCGAGTTCGCCGGTGTCGCCGACCTGGCCGCCCATCTCGGCGTAACAGGCGGAGGCGTCGAGGATGACGGCGGTCTTGTCCTTCAACTCGACGACTTCGAGCACTTTGGCGGAGGTCTCCAGCGCGTCGTAGCCGAGGAAGTTCGTCGGCGTCTTGGTCTCGATCTGGGAAAGCTCGATGACCTGCTTCTTCTGGGCGGCGCGGGCGCGGGCGCGCTGCTCTTACATCAGCTTCTCGAAGCCATCCTTGTCCACGGTCAGGCCGCGCTCACGAGCCATCAGCTCAGTGAGGTCGAGCGGGAAGCCGTAGGTGTCGTAAAGGAGAAAGGCTGCTGCGGCTGGAAGTGTTTTGGAATTCTGCCGCACACGAGGGAGTGCGTCGCGCAATTGGACTCGTGCGAGGTCGAACTCGATAGAGTCATGATTTTCTAACGTTCCAAGCTCGGCAAACTTCGTGGCGTTCTGAACAAAGGGACCAAAATCCCCAAATCCTAGCCGCCTGCCATCGCCTACGAAGAATTCGGCAAGTTCCGGAATTCTCTTCAAGAATGCCTCGCCGCTGCCTTCGCGGAACCAGTTCAGACCGGTCTGATATGGTCCGTGTCCGAAATCCTCCGCTATCAACGGCAAGACAGTGTTCAGGAGGTCCAGAAAGTCCGCGCCGCGGGCGAAAAGCTGGATACCGGTGTCCAACGTCCGGTTGAACGCCTCTTCCTCCAGCTTGAGCACCTCCTTCACTTGCTGCTGCTTCGTGCGGATCTCGGGGAAGACGTCGCCCATGGTGCGGGCGAGCACGTCCACCAGCTTGTAGAAGAACGGTTCCTTGAAGCCGAGCGTGCGGCCGTATTTCACGGCGCGGCGCAGGATGCGGCGGAGGACGTAGTTGCGGTCGTTGTTGCCGGGCTGGATGCCGTCGGCGATGGCGAAGCTGAGGGTGCGGATGTGGTCGGCGATGACGCGGAAGGCGATGTCGAGCTGGACCTGTTCCTTAGTGGGACAGGCATCCTGCCTGTCTCCGGGGCTTCCAGCCCCAGTGCCAGATTCACGGGCTGGAAGCCCGTGAGACAGGCTGGAAGCCTGTCCCACTATGGCTGTCGAGCCGCCTACCACATCGTCTCCGGGCAAGGTGCTGCCATACTTCTTGCCGCTCATCTTCTCCAGCTCGTCGAAGATGGGGCGGAAGATGTCGGTCTCGTAGTTGGAGATCTTGGCGTTCTGGAAGTCGGTCAGGCCCTTCGTGCCCTGGATGATGCTGGTGACGCGCTCGAAGCCCATGCCGGTATCGACGTGCTGGGCGGGCAGCGGGGTGAAGGTGCCGTCGGGGTTGGCGTTGTATTGGATGAAGACGTTGTTCCAGATCTCGATGCAGCGGGCGTCGGAGCCGTTGACGAGCGTCGCGCCTTCCTTCTGTTCCTCGACGCTGGTCTCGCGCGGGCCGGGGCGGAGATCGACGTGGATCTCGGTGCAGGGACCGCAGGGGCCGGTCTCGCCCATCATCCAGAAGTTGTCCTTTTTGCCGCCGTTGACGATGTGGATGTCGGGATCGAGGCCGACGGAGCGGAACTTCGCGGCCCAGAGTTCCCAGGCTTCCTGGTCGCGGTCGGCGGGGTCGTTCTTCGCCTTGTTCGGCTGGTAGATGGTGGCGTAGACGCGCTGCGGGGGGAATTTCCAGACTTCGATGACGAGTTCCCAGGCCCAGTCGATGGCCTCCTGCTTGAAGTAGTCGCCGAAGGACCAGTTCCCCAGCATCTCGAAGAAGGTGTGGTGGTAGGTGTCGAGGCCGACGTCCTCGAGGTCGTTGTGCTTGCCGCCCGCGCGGATGCACTTCTGGGTGTCGGCCGCCCGACCGGGCGCGTAGGGGCACTTGGCCTGGCCGAGGAAGATGGGCACGAACTGGTTCATCCCCGCGTTGGTGAACAGCAGGTTGGGCGAGTCCGGCAT
>JBIIUN010000047.1:0-15668 GCA_044339945.1 Kapaibacterium sp. (SeqCode) | reverse complement strand
GTGGGGCCGGCTAGGCCGCAAGAACAACAGAGCAGCCGCGAGCAGGGCATTGAGGCCGACGCTGAACCACAGCAGCCGGCGGCGGCCGGTGGCGGATTCAGTTGCGGGTGTCACGGCCCCATCGGTGCCGTGCCGGTCGCGCCTTGGCAAGCGCGCGGGCGATCAGGCTGGAAGCCGGTGGCGAAACTCGCGGCAGGCGGCGGCTACGTCGGGCGCGTTCAGGATGGCCGATACGACGCAGATGCGCGTGGCGCCGGCGGCGAGCACCGAATCCAAATTGCCCAGATGGATGCCGCCGATGGCGAACCACGGAACTTCCAGGTGCGTCGCCGCCCAGCGCACGTAATCGAGCGTGACCGCGGCACGGCCTGGTTTGGTGCCCGTCGGGAAGACGGGGCCGACGGCCACGTAATCGGCGCCGGCCGCCACCGCGCGCAGGGCCTGTTCCGGCGCATGGGAGCTGAGCCCTAGGTCACAGAGGAGCGGCCGGTCCGGCAAGTCGCGGACATGCCGGAAGCCGGCGTCGAAGAAATCTTCCTGGCCGAGGTGGCAGACCTCGGCGCCGACCGCCCGCGCGAGGTCGAGGTGGTCGTTGATGACGAAGCGGACGTCGGCCTGCCGGATCACCGGCGCGATGGCTTCGGCCAATCGGCGGACTTCCTCCTTGGGCCAGCCCTTGGCGCGGAGCTGGATCAGGTCGGAACCGCCGTTGCAAAGTTGCCGCGCCAAGTCCGCGGGGTCGCGGCCCGCGAGGTAGGCGGTGTCCACGAACGTGTAGAGACGGCAGTCGGCGAGCGGCTTCACCGGACGAGTGGTTGGGCGGAGGCGACGGAATTGCGGGCCCGCCGGCGGGCCGGGGCTTCGGTGAGCCGGGACTGGAGCCTCAGGCCCATGGACAGGCTACTTGAGTTGCGACGCGTGTTCGCGCAACCAGGTGTGGTCGCGACGGCTGACTTCCTGCATGCCGCCGCCGTGGTCGTGCCAGGGACCGGCCTCGGGTTCCTTGCGTTTGGTGAAGCGGCCGTCCACCCAGCGGTGGGAATCCGAATGGCCGTCGAGATAGGCGAAGTTGGAGCCCTGACCGTGGACATCGTTGGGCACATGGTAAATGGCGGAGCCGGTCATCATGATGCCAAAGAAGGGCCGGCAGACGCTGAACGGATGCATGTCCACGAACGTGTAGATTTCGGAGGGTGCGGAGGCGTCGCTGTTCTTTTTGAAGACCCGGTAGCGGGACGCAGGGTCGCCTTGGAAATTGTAGGCGCTGCCGCTCCAGCCGACCCAGGAATTGAGGGCGTAGGTCCGGGAGGGGGAGATCTTGCGCTGGGAGCCGACTTCGCCGGTGACCTTGCGGGTTTCGCCGGGGCACTCGAACGAGCCCTTGACGCCGAGGTAGGGGGCGATCAGCGAAACGCGGGGTGACGTCAGGAACCGGCTCGCGTTGGCCTCGACCAACTGGCTTTGCTCGCGGCCTTCCACCCAGATGTTCGCCACGAAATTCGCCGGAACCGGGTTGCCGGCCGCGTCGAAGGACAAGCCGGTCGACCCCGCACCGTTCGGGATGATCGCGTCGCCGAAGTCGGCCGAATAGGTGATCGCCGCCAGCATCAGCTGCTTGGTGTTGTTCAGGCACGCAATGCCCGTCGCCTTGGACTTCGCCTTGCTCAGCGCCGGCAGGAGCATCCCGGCGAGGATGGCAATGATGGCGATCACCACGAGCAGCTCGATGAGCGTGAAGCCGTGGCGCCGGCGGGGATGGCGATTCATGTTACGCATGGTCTGGAGAACGGCTCACTGTATGGGGGGGGCCGCTCACTGCAAGTCCGCAAGTAGTCCCTCGAGCTCCGCCTGCGGTCCTTCGTGATGCTGTGCCACCGCGAGGGCGAGGGCCCGCTCGAAGGCCTGTCGGGCACCCGCCCGGTTGCCGGCCTCCAGGTCGCATTTGCCGAGCAGGATTTGGACGACCATCCAGTCGGGCTTCCGGGCGAGCGCCCGTTCCAGGTGTTCCCGGGCTTCGGCGAAGTCGCCTCGGTCGAACAGCGCCTTGCCGAGGCTGAAACGGCCCAGTTCGTTGTCGGGATGTTGCCGGACCAATTCGCGTTGGCGGGCGAGGGGATCGTTCGGTGGATTCATGCGGCAGGAGGTGATGAGGGAGGCACGTTCCCGTCGGACCGAGGGCGACCGAGCCGGGCGCGGGCAAGTTCCAGGAAGTCGTGCGCCTGCGGGAGCCGCAGCCACAGGGCGAGCCCGAAGTAGGCGAGGGCCGCCGCGCCGATTGCGCCGAAGACAGTGACGGCGCGGGCAAACAGGGACACGGAGCCAAGCTGTAGCCGGAGTCCCTTGGCGCAGAACCAGGCCAGGGTTCCGGCGACCACGGCGGCGGCGGCCACGCCGGCGAAGTTCCCGGCCAGGTCGCGGAAGCTGAGCTTCGGCAGTTTCTTCCGCAGGGCGTAGAAGAGCAGCGCGGAATTCAGCGTGGCGCTCAGGGTGTTGGCGAGGCCCATGCCGGCCTGCTCGAACAGCGGGATGAGGAACAGCGCGAGCAGCAGGTTGAACCCGAGGCAGAAGACGCTGATGCGCATCGGCGTCTTGGTATCGCCGAGCGCGTAGAAAGCCCGGGCCACCAGGTTGTTGACGGAAAAGGCGACGAGGCCGGGCGCCAACGTCAGCAGGGCAAGCTTGGTGCGGTCCGTGGATTCCGCCGTGAATTCGCCGCGTTCGAAGAGCAGCCGGATCATCGGCCCGGCCAGCGTGAGCAGCAGCACGGTCGCCAGGCCGTTGATGAATACCACCTGCAGCAACCCTTCCCGGAACACCTGGCGGAACTCCGGCAGCTTCTTCTCGGCCGCCAGCCCGCTGAGCTCGGTCAGGAGGTAGGTGGCCAACGAGACGCCGACGATGCCCTGGGGCAATTCCATGAGGCGCACCGCGTAGTTGAACGACGCCACCACCGATTCCGTGATGCCGTAGGCAAAGGTCTGCGTGATCACCACGTTGAGCTGGTAGGCCGCCACGCCGAGCACCGCCGGGCCCATGCGTTGCGCGACGGTCCGCACCGTTGGGTCGCGCAGCGGATTGACCCAGCGGAAGCGGAACCCCTCCCGGCGCAGGGCGGGCCACTGGAAGGCCGCCTGGACGAAGCCGGCGATCACCAGGCCCACGGCGAGGCCGAACACCTGCTGGTCCTTCCGGAAGCCAAACTGCGGCGCCAGCCAGAACACCGAGGCGATCATCACCACGTTGAGCGAGGCCGCCCCGAGGGCCGGCAGGAAAAACTGCCCGCGCGCGTTGAGCACCCCGATGAACACGGCCGCGACGCAGACGAAGCCCAGGTAGGGAAACATCACGAACAGCAGCCGGGCGACGAGTTCGTCGCGGGACTCCAACGGCAGGAACAGCACCGCCAACGCCAGCGCGGCCATGCCGAGCGTCACCACCAAGGTGCACACCGCGACCAGGGCGCAGATGACCGCGTTGGCCGCCTTCCAGGTCGCCGCCTCGCCCTCGTTGGCCTCCTTGTCCTTGAAGATCGGGATGAAGGCCGCGGTCAGCGCGCCCTCGCCGAGCAGCCGCCGGAAGAGATTGGGAATCTGCTGGGCCAGCACGAACGCGCTCGCCACGCCGGAATCGCCCATGAAGTTGGCGTAGACCGACTCCCGCACAAAGCCCAGCACGCGGCTGATCAAAGTCGCCGCGCCGGCCGCACCGGAGGAACGCAAGAGTCGTGACATGTGGCGCGCGGACCTTTCCGGAAAAACCGGCGCGAGGCCAATTCGGAATGACGGCGGGAGCGGGCCGGGCACCCAACGGGCCGGGCTCGGGCCACTGCCGTGCCACACGGTAAGCGGCGGGCGCGGTGGCGATGAATCCGCCGGACGCCCCATCCCGGCCGTCTCCGTCTCCGGTCGCCCGAGGTTGGCACATTTCGAATCATGGCATGCCGATATGACGATTCATTGTGAAACCTGTTGCTCTAACATCGCACAATTAACTACAAGCTGCGCGCACATTACATGAACGTCCTTCACTTAACATCAAGACTGAGCAAGCCGCGCGCGGCGGGCTTCGCAGCCTCGGGTTGCGAATGGCCGCTGAGTGGCAGCGAACTCGGGTTTGGCGTGAATTGTCAGGGTTATCGCCCGGAAATTCATGATTCAATGGAGGTGGCCGGCAGGTAGAGGAACTGACGAACAAGGATTTCCCAACCCTGCTTGCCCCACGCGAGCAGGGTTTTTTGTTGTCCCGAAATTGGCTGAAACGGTTAACGAAACGATATCAGAACTGAAATGAGTCCGCGCGCAGGCGCCGCATGATACGGCGATCCGCCAACTGCAAGATGGCCCGGGTGCCATCCATGATTTTCCCCGTTTACATCGACGAAGGGCTTCGGAGGAGGTGTGCCCCAAACACCGAAACGTCCACCGCGAAACGCCTGTGGCCGCAGCGATAACGACCTGCGACGGTGTTTGTTCTTTGTTTGTCCATATCGGGGCCGGGAGCGCTACTGCTTCCGGCCCCATTCAATTTCCACTTTGTGCAGGGGCGTGCCCGCTCCGGCTGAAAAATGGTCCGGCGCCCGGATTCTTCCGGGCGGGCCGGGGAGTCTCCCCGGAGCGTTCGACGCTCCGTTCGGCGGAGACGCAGCACGGCGGCGGGATTTCACACGCGTCATCCGGATGGATGACGGCCGGGTAGGCCACCCGGTCCGCTGCACGAACACGCCGCGCGCCAGCCGCGCAATCCGGTTTCCAAAGCCAGATGTGCCTGGGGCAGCACCAGGGCGGCGTGCCCATTTTCGGGAAACGTTCCGGCCAGCGGGCTGTAAACCCGCCGTCGCCAAAGCGGCCGGAAGACGACGACTGGAGCGTTACCAGCGTTTCCCACCAGTTCATGGATCCGTAGCTCAATCGCCAGAGCGCCCCGTTGTCTGCGGGACGGTTGCGGGTGCAAGTCCCGTCGGGTCCGCCAGTTCCCACCGCGGAATCGCCGCCCAAGGAAGGCGCGTTCCGCATCCCCAAACTTCGGCGTGCAGCGATGCCGCCGGAGGAATCCTGCCGGATGGTGTCAAAGTAGCACGGCGGCCTGTTAAGCCGCGTGTCCTGGTGCGAGTCCAGGTCCGGCAGCCAGCTTTCCGCTCCCAAGGTGCAAGAGATCCTGCACGCCGCCCCGCGAAGACGGAGGCTCGTGGTGCGAATCCAGGTGGGAGCACCAATGTTTAAGTGGGAAGTGCGAAGGACGATGTCGGAAGAAGCGGGATCCGCCACTTCCCACTTCGGCATTCCAACTTCCGACTTCGCCCGTCCCCGAATGCAAAGAGCCGAGCGACCGGTCTTTCAAGCCGGGCCTAGCCGGTGCGAGTCCGGCCGGGGACACCTGTTTCAAGGCGGAAGGTTGAAGGAAGAATGAAGAATCCAAGCCTCGTTGCCCTTTTCTGCCTTCTTCATTCGTCCTTCTGCCTTCCCCAATGTTGGCCATGGTGTAAGAGCAGCACCCCGCGTTGTGGACGCGGCGGCACGGGTGCGAGTCCCGTTGGCCAACCCAACTTTAGTTCCCTCCCGGAACGGCAACCAAACCAAACCCGGCGGCGACGGTCCCGGAACGTCGCCGCTCCAAAACTCGAGATTCTTCTGGTCGAGAGTGGTGAAGGCTAACTCAACGTGCCAGAGTCGGGACGTGACGATCCGTCACGCAGTCGAACCAGCGTTCTGTTTGGCCTAAAAAGCCCGACCCGCCCGGGGCAGCACCGGGGACTGCGACTTCCCTCCCCGATTTCCAGTTCGCCCTAGTTTTCCCCCTCTTGTCTGCGGGACTGGACGGTTCCAAGCCAGGCCTCATAAGCCCGGTCCCGGTGGTTCAATTCCACCTCCCGCTACCAATTTCGCCGCCGTAGCCCAACTGGCTGAGGCATCCCACTTAGGACGGGAAGGTTCAACTCCTGCCGGCGGCACCACTCTCCCTGAGTGTTCAGTTTTCAGTAATCGGTATTCAGAGAGTTGGGCGGCGTGGTCTGGCGACTGACCTACTGACCACTGATTACTTTCCCAGAGGGAGCGTCCACCGGACTAGCGTGCCGGACCGCGTTGCTAACGCGTGTGTGCCTTCGGGCAAGTGGGGCAGGACCACGGCGCTCCGCCATTTTCGTGCGTCGCAGCCGCACTTCCGGCTTCCAACTTCCGGCTTCGCGCGGCAACAACCCGGAGGTCCCACCGCATGAACCGCCGCCAGTTCCTCGCCTCCGCCACTTCCGCTTCTCTGCTGGCCGCCGTGGGCTGTCGGCATCGTCCCTCGTCGGCGGCACCGCGGCTGTTCTTCACGTCGGACGGTCGCACCGCGGTGATCCGGGCCGACGGCTCGGGGCTGCACTACTTCGATTTCAGGGTGCCCGGTCAGGCGACCTGGCAGCCGGGGCCGTTTCTCTCCGACGGCCGCGTCATCTTCCTCAGCATGGAGCCGCGCCGGGATGGTCCCGGTCGTCCCTTTGAGGAATTTTACATACAGACGCCGACGCACCTTTGGCTGCACGATCTCGACCGCGGCACCCTGACGGAGATCGCGAACCGCGAACGCCTCGCCGTTTTCTACACGCCCGCGCTGCTGCTCAGCGATGAACGCATTCTCGTGCAGGTGGTGCGTAACAAGGTCGGCCAAATCTTCAGCATGAACCTCGACGGCACCGACGCCCGCGAGTTCACGAAGGCCGGCGAAGGATTGCCCTACGGCCTGAGCCTGAGCCCCGACGGGCGCCGTGTTGCGTTCCATTTGGCGAGCCCGCGCGGTTACGAAATCTGGACCTGCGCCGCCGACGGCTCGGATCGCATCCGCGTGGCCGGCGATCCGGAACACCTCTATTTCGGCACGAGTTGGTCACCCGACGGCCGCTGGATTCTGTATCAGGACTGCCACTTCAAGACCGATCCCGGCCACGACTGGGCGGACCTTTGCATCGGGCGTCCCGACGGCTCCGAACACCGCGTGCTCACCCGCGGCCAGGCCAATTGGTTCGGCGCGACCTACGGCAACCCGCAACTGCGCGGCGGCGGCTCGAACATGCCGCTGTGGACCCGCTCCGGGCAGATCCTGTTCGCGCGCCGTTCGCCCGACGCGAAGGTGCCGTGGGAATTCCAGCCGCAGCGACCCGACACGGACCACTTCAATCGCGACTACAAGCCCGAGTCTGCGCGGGGCGGCACACAAATCTGCCGGCTGGATCCCGTGACTGGCGCTGTGACCGAACTCACGCCGCTCTCCGCCGGAAGTTGGGACTGCCGCGCCGCCGAATCGCCCGATGCCAAACACATCGTCTTCTGCCGCGCCGCGACCGGCGAAATGCCCTCCCTCTGGGTGATGAACGCCGACGGCAGTGAACCCCGTCTGCTGACCCGCGGCTTCAACGACCGCGGCGCCGACCATCCGCGCTGGGTGCCATAATCTACGGCCACATGATTTGTTCGAACTGTGCCAGCAACCGGGCGCCGCGGGCCGGGTTTATCAGGGCTTGATGCGCGATCCGTCCACGTAAGTGACCGCGGAAGTCAGGCAGTCCTTCCCGGTTTTCCCCGTCAGGGCCGCGTCGGAGGCAGTTGTGCAGGATGGCTTTCAACGCGTCGAATTCCCGGCGCGGCACGTTGGGGTGTCGGTTCAGAACAATTCCGGCCGCACGCTGGGAAACCCCTTGCCGCATGATCCGGGTCTTGCGGTGGTTGAGGGCAAAGCCCGCTTCCAATGCGATGGCGCCCACCTGCGCGGCGAACCGCTCAGCCTGCCGCGCCAGTTCCGGGCCGCCGGAGAACACCAGATCATCCGCGTAACGGGTGTAACTCGCCTGGGCAATTGCGGCCAAACCGGCCAGGCGGCGGTCGAGCGCATGGGCGGCCAGATTGGCGAGCGCCGGCGATGTTGGCGCACCCTGTGGTAGGTGCGGCAGGGCGTAGCGCTGGTCGCGCTGCCAGGCGTCGGCCGGGGTCAGCCGCTCGGGACATTGGGCCAAGACTTCCCCGGGCACCCGGGCCGTGCAGAGCCCGGCCAACCGGAGGGCAACTGGTTCCGGGTAACCGGCCGTGAGCAGCAACGCCACCATCCGGGCCCGGGTGACCGAGGGAAAGAAGTCGCGCAGATCGAAGCGCAGCACAATGGCTTGGCCCGTGTGCTGGGCGACAAACGATCGGACGGAACGGCCGCGGCGGAATCCATGAGCCGCCTCGTGGGGTGGAATCAGTTCCACCAAGTGCCGCAAGATGTGCCGTTGAAGCAGTTTCAACCGCAACTTGGGCGATTCCAACAGGCGGGCACCGCCGTTTTGTTTGGTGACCCAACGGTAGCGGTAGTGTCCGAGCCTCGGTTCTTTCGTCCGATGGTTGATCTGACGCAGGTCGGCGAACCATTCGAGTTCCCCCGGCGAAAGATTCAGCCACGTGGCCAGTTCCGCGACCGAGGTGAAGGCTGGCAGATTCCATGATTGAGGGGCGCCGGTTGCCGGGCACATCCCCGGCCGCGGCATGACGCCGATAAAGTTGAGGCGCCCAGAGAGCACTGCCTGCTGCAGCTCGGGGACCTGCTGGAGCCGGCGAGCAAGTTTGACCAGGCGCGGCCGGGTTCCTTCGCCAAACTCGGCAACCGCGGATTTCAGCACCGGGCTGAGCCAGCGTGGGCATCGGCCCAGCGCCTGCCGGACCCGTTGGGTGACCAGCACCAACGTGAATGGCCCGGCCAGCACCACCCGCGCGAGACGTTCCGCGGCCATTGTAATCGGTGTCATCTGGTGCGGGACGGCGCTCCAACGAGACCGGTCCGGCGTGACGAGACGTCCGCAAAGCGGACTTGCCGTCGCGCGATGTGAGGTTTTACCGCTGAGTTACCCCGGGGTAACCCCGGAGAGACGAAGACCGAATCAACGGCTTCGTCGGCTTGGAGCGCCGCCCGCACCGGGTTTCTACTGCGGGATTCCTCCGAACCCAAGGCTTTCAACGCATCTCAAATCTTTCGTTCCCAACCTGTTTTCGAAGCCAATGAACTCCCTCCTCCACCAATCCGTCGTTCTGGTGCTTAACCGGAACTGGCAGCCCATCAACACCCGCACGCCGGCCGAAGCCTTCTGCCAGCTCGCGACCGGCGCCGTCACCGCGCTCGATGTCAGCGGCGAAGCCATCCGCCCGGTAACCTGGGCCGAATGGCTCACGCTGCCCGTGCGCGCGGGCGACCGCGCCGTGCGGACCGTGCGCGGTGAAGTCCGCATCCCGGCGGTCATCGTGGCGGTGAACTTCGCTCGTGTGCCGCGGCGCCGGCCGACGCTCAACGCCCGCAACATCCGCGAGCGTGACGGCGGCCGTTGCCAATACACCGGCCGCGTGCTCGGACCGGGCGAAGGCAACCTCGACCACGTCGTGCCGCGCAGCCGCGGCGGGCGTGATTCGTGGGAGAACCTCGTCTGGGCCGCCCGCGAGGTGAACACCCGCAAAGGCAACCGCCTGCCGCACGAAGCCGGCCTGAGGCTTCTGCGGCCACCTTCCGCGCCCACGGAAGTTCCGGTCACCACCCTCATCCGCAACGCCCACGGCGTCGCCGAATGGGAACTGTTCCTCAGCCAGTAAGCCAACAACCCGTTGGAGCCGACGTCAGGAGGCTCATTATGAAATGCGGAATTGCTCCGCACCTCACGTCGGCTCCTACACCCACCAAGAAAGGAATCCCATGCCCAAGCCTGTTCTCCGTTTCCAAGCCCAGCTCCTCGTTCGCCGCAGTTACAAGCCCGGCCGACGCACCGTGATCC
The DNA here is from genome assembly GCA_044339945.1 of Kapaibacterium sp. (SeqCode). Taxonomy (GTDB): domain Bacteria; phylum Verrucomicrobiota; class Verrucomicrobiia; order Limisphaerales; family UBA9464; genus CAIWAH01. The sequence continues at coordinate 5,902 of JBIIUN010000047.1, read as the reverse complement.
GCGTGCGCCCCGCCGACGCGGGCCAACCGCCCGTGCGTGAGGCGGAACATGGTCCTGACTGCGCCCCTGAAGGCGCGTGGACGCTGACCCGCACCGAATGAACCCAACCCGCGGCGGCGGCCGAACCGGCTTCGGTCGCCGCTGTCTCCAGACCATGATCGGCTCTCAGCCAGACGGTGGGTGACGGGCGCGTTCTGTCGGCTGACTGAAAATTGGTCATTTGCCAACCCATCCGGCAGTCTTTTCCCGTGTCCGCTGCCGCCGATATGCCCGACCTGCTCACCCCGTTGAAGGAGGTGTTCGGTTACACGTCCTTCCGTCCGTTGCAGGAGGAGATCATCCGCGACTCCATCGCCGGCAAGGACGTCTTCGCGCTCCTGCCCACCGGCGGCGGCAAGTCGCTGTGCTTCCAGTTGCCCGCGCTCGTGCGGCCCGGGCTCACGGTCGTGATCTCGCCGCTGATCGCGCTGATGAAGGACCAGGTCGACGCGCTCCAGGCCAACGGGGTGGCGGCGACCTTCCTGAACTCGTCACTGACCGACGCCGACCGCAGCGCCCGTTGGCGCGGGCTCAATGCGCGCGAGTTCAAGCTGCTCTACGTCGCGCCCGAACGCCTCATGGTCGGCACCATGATCGACGACCTCAACCGCTGGGGCGTGAACTGCATCGCGGTGGACGAGGCCCATTGCATCAGCGAATGGGGCCACGACTTCCGGCCCGAGTATCGCCAGCTCCGGAACCTGCGCGAGCGGATGCCCGACCTCCCGTTCATGGCGCTCACCGCGACCGCCACCGAACGCGTCCGCGCCGACATCATCGGTCAGTTGCACCTGCGCGAACCGTCGGTCTTTGTCGCCAGCTTCAATCGCCCCAACCTCACCTATCGCGTCGTGCCCAAGTCCGGCGGTTACCGGCAGGTGCTCGATTTCCTCCGCGAACGCCCGAAGGACAGCGGCATCATCTACTGCGCCAGCCGGGCCGGCGCCGACGGTTTGGCGTCGAAGCTCGCCGAGGACGGCATCAAGGCCGCCCCCTACCACGCCGGCATGGAAAAGGACGACCGCGGGCGCAGCCAGGACAAGTTCCTGCGCGACGAGGTCCGCGTGGTGTGCGCCACGATCGCGTTCGGCATGGGCATCAACAAACCCAACGTCCGGTTCGTCGTTCACTACGACCTGCCGAAGAACGTCGAGGGTTACTACCAGGAAACCGGCCGCGCCGGCCGCGACGGGCTGCCCAGCGAATGTCTCCTGCTCTTCAGCCCCGGCGACGTCGTGAAGCAGTCCCGCTTCATCGACGAGAAGCCCGACGAAAACGAGCGCCGCATCGCCCGCGAACAGCTCCAGACGATGACGCATTACGCCGAGTGCCCGGAATGCCGGCGCGTGATGCTGCTCGACTATTTCGGCGAGGAATTCTCCGCCGACGACTGCGGCGCGTGCGACAACTGCCTCGCCCCGCGTTCCACTTACGACGGCACGGTCCCGGCGCAGAAGCTGATGAGCTGCGTCTTCCGCATCCGGCAGAAGAGCGGGTTCACCGTCGGGCTAAACCATGTCGTCGCCGTGCTGACGGGCAGCGAAAGCGAGAAGGTCCGGCAATGGGGCCACGACCAGCTCACGACCTACGGCATCGGCCAGGAACATTCCCGCAACGAGTGGGGCGCCATCGCCCGCGAACTGATGCGCCTCGGTTACCTCGCGCAGAGCACCGGCCAGTTCCCCACCGTGGACGTCACGGCTGAGGGCATGGCCGCGCTGAAGGATCGCCGCCCGATCACGCTCACCAAGCCGCTCGAAGCCGGCGCCCGCCGCACCGAACGCGCCGGTGAAATCGCCTGCGACGAACTGCTCTTCGACAAGCTGCGCCAGCTCCGCAAGCAGCTCGCCGACGCGCAGGGTCTGCCCGCCTACATCGTCTTCGGCGACAATTCGCTCCGGCTCATGGCGCGGCAGTATCCAACCACGGAAGGCGAGTTCCGGCGCATCTCCGGCGTCGGCGACGCCAAATGGAAAGCCTACGGCCCGCAGTTCCTCGAAGAGGTCCGCGCGCACGTCCAGGCCAACCCGCGCCAGATGTTCGCGGAGGATTCCTTCGTCCCACCGCCGCCCCGAGCCACTGGTGGCGCCAAGTCGCGCGGCGAACTGCTGACCGACACCGTGAAGGAGACCCTGCGCCTATACCGCGGCGGCCTGACGCCCGTCACCATCGCCCAGCAGCGCGACATCAAGGAGAGCACCGTGGCGTCACACCTCGCCAACGCGGTCGAGGCCGGCGAAACGGTGGACCTCACGCAATTCTTCACCGCCGCGCAGGCCGCCGAGATGCAGGCGGCGTTCGAGCAGGCCGGCTGGGGCATGCTCAGCGGCGCGCACGCCGTGCTCGGGGGCCGCTACGACTACTCGGTGCTGCGGCTGTTCCGCGCCTGGCACGCCACGCAGAAGGCGTAGGTCGGGAGCGCGACTCTCTGAGTCGCGAGTTGAGTCCTCCGACTAAAGTGATCGAGGCCAAACGTGGCCCAGTGCGGTCCGCTCCGTAGCGCAGACTGCCAGTCTGCTGTTTCGCAGGCTGGGAGCCTGCGCCGGTAGGAATCATGACGCGCGTCGATCTCGTCCACACCCAGCCGACCACCGGTCGGCGACACAGCAGGTTGGCAACCTGCGCTACGGTGGCCGGGAGTCATGCCACCGCTAGGCAGCCTGAACTGCGCGACGGGAGATCGGACCGCCCTACTTGGCGGCAGCACGGCTCCGCTTGAAGAAGAACACGGCCAGCCCAAGACCAACAATGGCTAGCAGACCCAACGCAGCCCGACGCCGGAGCCGGGCCAATGGCCGCTCTTCGGACAACAGCGCACCGGTGTGTAGGTCGAAGACAAGGCGGTTGCCCGGCGCAAAACTCAGGTCGTAGTCACGGATGAACAGTCCCCGACGCACCGTCACGACTTCCAGTCGGTCTTGGCCCACACGCCTGAAGGAGTCCAACCAAGCCCAGAATCCTTGCGAGCTGAACTCTTCAGGTGGCACCGTCAATGCGAGCGGGTTCTCGATCAAATCCGCCGCCAAGTAGGAGCGAACTTCGGCGCCGTGCTTGAAAAAGCGGATGGCTTTAGGTTTGGGCACCGCTGAGTTAGTGAGGTTCCCGTGCAGCGCGAAGATGTTGAACAACGCGAGCGCGTCCAAATCAGGGGACACCACGAAACGGTTCGAACGCGAGAACCAGTCGAGAAAGTAAATCGGCCTGAGGTCAGGGAGTCGGTAAACTCCATTTGATGGAAACTGGGTATAAAGGTCGATCTTTCGCCCATCAGGCAAGGTGGCCGTTCGACCGGCATCATCCGTCCATCGGTTTGACCAGACGGACCGACTCATCACCAGACAGCGAGACTGGTCTCTCGAAAGCAAAAGATATGAATCGGGTATTGGTTCAAGAGCACCAGAGGCCGAAATCGCTCCCAAAAGAAACCAGATCGTTACAATGAACTTGGCGCGCATGATTGGTTCGTTCCGTGCCTATCTGGTTTGTTGACAACAGAGCACCGCGTATGGCTCGGCAAGTGAAGGCAGCCTTGTTTTTAAAGCCGAGCGAGGTTCGGCACTCAACCCGGAAACCGCTTTGGCAACAAACCGGATAGGCATGGTTCGTTCAACTGCGCCCAATCCACCCGCCGCCCAAGACCAAGTCGCCTTCCTCACCGCCATAGACCACGCAGGCCTGGCCCGGCGTCACTGCGCGGGCGGGTGTGTGGAGCTTCACCGTCGCGGTGCCGTTGGGGCCGGGCGTTACGGTCGCCGGGGTGCCAGGATGGTTGTAGCGGATCTTCGCCACGCATTCGAAGCTGGGCAGCGGGGTTTCCCACGCGATCCAGTTGCAGTTGGCGAGCGTGAAGGTGTCGCGGTCGAGCTGGCTGGAGTCGCCCACGACCACGCGGTTGTTCGCCGCGTCGAGTTCCACGACGTAGAGCGGGTCCTTCGACGAGATGCCCAGGCCCTTGCGCTGGCCGATGGTGTAGAACTCGATGCCGTCGTGTTCGCCCAGCTTGCGGCCGGCGGTGTCCACGAGGTCGCCGCGGTGTTTGGCGGCCAGCTTCGCCTCTTGCAGGAACTTCCCGTAGTCGTTGTCCGGCACGAAGCAGATCTCCATGGACTCCTCCTTGTCGGCCGTCCGCAGCGAGCAGGCGCGGGCGACGTCGCGGGTATCGGCCTTGGTCTTTTCGCCGAGCGGGAACATGGCCCGGGCAAGCTGGTCCTGCCGCAGGCTGAAGAGGAAATAGCTCTGGTCCTTGCGCGGGTCGCGACCCTTGCGGAGCAGCACGCGGCCGGTGGCGACGTCGCGTTCCAGCCGGGCGAAGTGGCCCGTGGCGATGAAGTCGCAGCCGAGCTGCCGGGCGCGGTCGAGCAGCACACCGAACTTGAGGTGCTGGTTGCACATCACGCAGGGATTGGGCGTGCGGCCGGCTTTGTATTCCGCGGCGAAATACTCGATGACCTTCTGCTGGAAGAGGCCCGACTCGTCCACGAGGTAATAGGGCACGCCGAGCTGGGCGCAGACGCTGCGGGCGTCCATCACGGCCTGGGGGCCGCAGCACTTGTCCTCGGCGCGGTTCACGCAGTCCTGCGGCCAGAGCTTGAGGGTGACGCCAACCACGTCGAAGCCCTGCGCCTGCAACAAAGCGGCTGTGGCGGAGGAATCCACCCCGCCGCTCATGCCGACCAGCACCCGTTGTTTTCGCGTCCCGCTCACGGCGGCGACTGTGACGGAATCCGGGCGTTTCGCCAGCGCCGGGGCGAGAGGGAAATCTGGAAGGCAGGAAAACAGGAACTGCAGGAGGGCTTTTCTATTCCGGCTTTCCTGCGTTCCAGATTCGCCGGCGGTGAAAGTCAGAGCGTCCTGAGCTCCTACGCTGGCACTACTGGTGGACGTAGACCGTCCGCGCTCCGTTCGGTCGCCTTGCCGGACCCGGGCCAGGTTGAAGTGGGGGTGCTTAATCGCGCGCAATCTCCGGTATCGGTCGCAAAAAATGCGGAACCTTACTGCTCCTTGTGGGCAATCACGAGCGGGTGAAATCCAACCCAGCGCATCACCGCGTTGGGTTTCTCGAGCCAGCGAATCTCCCGGGGAGCCCGGCCTGGCCAAAGGTGGAAGTGCCCTCGCCCCTGAAAATGGCGAACACTGAGGCCGGCACCCCTTACCCAGCGCAGAACCTGCGTCGCCCGCAACGGATGGTTGATGGGTTGGCCTTCCTCGGTGAAATGGCGCCCCCGAAGCCATCCGTAGATGCGATAGAGCCCGATCGTGCTGAAGTAATTCGGGAAGGTGAGCATCAACCAACCACCCGGACGCAATACCCTCGCCAACTCGCCCAAAGCCTTCCTTGGGTCAGGAACGTGCTCAATCGTCTCGCAGGAAATCACCAGGTCGAAGCTCGAATCAGCGGCCTGAATGTGCTGGATATCCTCGACGGACCAAGTCACCGGCAGGGGAGACTCCACACTGGCGGAAAGTTTGCGCGCCAGGTCGATCGCGCTGGGCGAAAAATCAGCACCGACAACGGATGCGGGTGCGGGCACCTGGCTTGCGAGCCACATTGTCATCGCTCCCCGGCCGCAGCCGATTTCCAGCACGCGTTTGCCCGACAGCCCACCGACTCGGGGAAGGGAGGCCTTCACTTGCTGATGCCAGACACAGTTGCACTCCAACTCCAAGCCAAGGCTGCCATGCCATTCGTCATACTTTGCGCGAGAAGCATCAGTAACCATGGGCTTCCTGTGCCGGTTGCCGGGCTTCTGGTCAACAGCTGCCTGAAATCCTTTGGCCAAAAACACTCCCCGGCTTGGCAATCATCGGACCGAACATCCCGACTGCCGGACCCAGGCGGCGTTGAAGTGGGCGTGCTTGATCG
>JBIIUN010000008.1:0-32129 GCA_044339945.1 Kapaibacterium sp. (SeqCode) | reverse complement strand
CGCCCCGCCCTTCTTCTCGTGGAAGCTGTAGCTCGCGTGGAGCGAACCGTCGCGGCTCTGGATCAGGCTCGGATAGCCAAAGGAACTGCCGGCCTCGGCCTCGGCCAGTTCCAAGTGGCGGCGCACTTTCCAGGAACGGCCCTCGTCGTCGCTCAGCCACACGGCCAGGGAGTGGCGGCCTTTCTCGGTGTCGTTGCCGAGGTAGGCCCAGGTGCCGTCCCGCAGCGCGATGACGTCGGCGCCGGAACCGGGATTGGGTATTTCGCTGTCCACGCCGGCGGTCCAGGTTTCGCCGCGGTCGCGCGATTCGGCGACTTGCAGGCGCTTGGGCGGCGGGCCGTTGTCGCGCATGTAGGCAACCAGCGAGCCGTCCCGGCGCGGCACGATGCAGGCCTGAATGTTGCCGGCGCCGATGATGGGCGCGCTGGGCCGCCACGTCGCGCCGCGATCGTCGGAAATGGCGACGAGGCAGAACGAAAAGCCGTCGTGATACAGCGGCAGCAGCCAGCGGTCGCCGATGACCGTGGGATGCGAACGGCCCATCCAACCGAGGCGGCGGTAGAGCTTGTCGCCGGCGTGGTCGCGCATGGCGTTGAGGAAGTCGTCCACTTCGCGCCGGGTCTGTTCGGGCCAATTCTGGCCGTCGGCCAGCGCCTTCAGCCGCGGCAGGGCGTTGCTGATCGCTGCGTCGAACTCCGGCCCGGGCGTGATGTGCAGCACTTCGGCGCGGTCCCACTTCGGCGGCGTGGTGCGGCGCCAGTCGGAGCTCACGTAGCTCTTGAGCAGCGCGGATTCCCAGAGGTTGGCGAGGATGGTGGTGTGGAAGAGCCAGAGGCGACCGCGGTCATCGACGTGCAGCAGCGGGTTGCAGTCGGGATAACCCGGCGTGTCGGCCAGCGTGAAGCGCGGCGACCAGGCGCGTTTGCCCCGCTTCAGGCGGGCGGCCTCCACTCGGACATCGTCGGCCTTGCGCTCACCGGAGCCGTGAAACCAGGTGACGAACAGGTCGCCATCCGGCGCCTCGACAATGCAGGAGGAGTGGTTGTGCCAGGATTCCTGCGGGAAGATGAGTTCGGCGCGGTGGAAGGGCTTTTCCGCCGCCAGCAGGCTGACGGCGAAGAAGAGTCCGAGGGCGCGGAGCAAAACCGGGAACATGCGGGCAGGCTACCGGGAACCGGCCCCGGGTGTCGCTACCGCAACCGAGGAAACCGTCGCTATCACACCCGCCGCCGCAACCGGCGCCACAGGGCGCAGGACACCAGTCCCGCCAAGGCACCCACCCCGCTCCCTTGCAGGACCATGCGGGGGCGATTGGGTCCGACCGGGTGTTCGGAGCCAATGCCGGCCTGCACCACCATGATTTCCTCCTCGTCGACGGCGACCTTGCCCAACGCCGCCAGCTCCCGCTGCAAGCCGTCGAGCTGTTCCGCGACGATCTGATGCTGGCGTTCCAGCGCCGCGAGCTGCCGGCGCAGGTCGGTGGCCTCGGTGAGTTGGCGCCGCAATTCCTCAAGCCGCGCCGTCAACGCCTGCTGCCGGACGTCGAGTTGCGCCGCCTCGGCCTTACGGGCTTCGCCCAGCAGTTCCTCGAACGAACGGAGATCGGCATGGCGGGCCTTCAGTTCCGCTTCCATGCCCGCCTTCGCGTCCGCCGCGGTGCCGGCGGGCAGGCTGCCCAGACGGTTTTCCAGCCGTCGGATCTCGAATTTCAGATCCAGGCGCCGGCCAACCGGACCGTCCCGCTCGTCCGGGGGCAGGGCCTTCCGGGTTTCCACCGCCAGCAAGTCTTCCTGGAGCCGGCCCACCGCGGTTTCCATCGCGATCCACGGGTTCGGGCCGGGTGCCAGCGCTTGCTGGGCGCGGAACTTTTCGAGCGCGTCCAGCGTCTGCTCGTGCAGCCGTTCGAACGACAGGATCTGCTGCTCCGTCACCGCCCGCGCCGTGGCGACCTGGCCGCGGCGCTGCTGCTTGGCAAAGTCCACCAACTCCGACGCCCAGGCGGTCACAAAGTCTTTGGCGTAGGCGAAGTTGGTCGTTGTCACCCGCAAGGTGAGCAGTCCTCCGGAACTGGGAAATGCCTCCTGCACGGGCGTGGGCAAGGAGGTCGTGGTGTCGCGCGTCTGCTGCAACTTCTCGCGCACGCGGGCCCCGACGATCCCGGTCAGGGCCAACGGGCGCAGCGGGTCCCAGTTGGGCGGCGGGGCGTCGAACATCGACTTCCCGGTCGCCGACACCGGCAGGCTGTGCGCCAGCGTGGCGGTGGCGGCGTAGTGATTGGGTTGCCGCCGGGCGATCAGGCCGGCCACGGCTGCACCGATCAGCGCACCGGCGAACACCGGTCGCCAGAGGGATCGCCGTGGGGGGAGTTCGTGTGCCGGGGTCATGCTGGGCGGATTGGCTCCCAAAACCCGGCCTCGTTCAAACCGGAAGTGTCCGGCAGGGCTTCGTTCATCGCCGGCGCAACCGCCGGGTGTCGCCGACGAACGCGTTCACGACGTGGCGGATCTCCCGGACTTCGCCGTCCGCCAGCAGCACCTCCACGACGTCGAAACGCCACTTCACCCGCGGGTCGCGCAGTTGCCGACGGTAATCCTCGGCCGTCAGCGACAGCGCGCGGCGTTTCCGGGCGTCGACGGCGGCGGCGGGACGGACCCAGTCTTCCGAGGAACGCGTCTTCACCTCGGCAAACACGAGGCAGTCACCCTCGCGCAGCACGAGGTCGAGTTCGCCGTGTTCGGAGCGGAAGTTGGCGGTCAGGAACTTCAGGCCGCGCCGCTCCAGTTCGCGACGGGCCGCCGCCTCGCCCAACCGGCCGCGGCGCAAGTGTTCCGGCTCCGGCTTGCCTCCGAAGAAACGCCTGAGTGTGGCCAGCCACTTCATGCGGGGAAGAGTTCCGGTTCAGGCTGGCGCAGCGGCGCGAAGCTCCGGCGATGGATCGGGCACGGACCGTGTTTTGCCAGCGCGGCCAGATGCTCGGGCGTGGGATACCCCTTGTGCTGGGCAAAGCCGTATTCCGGCCACCGGGCATCCGCCGCCACCATGGCGCGGTCGCGGGTCACCTTGGCCAGGACGCTGGCGGCGGCGATGGAATAGCTGCGGGCATCACCCTTCACCAGCGGGGTCTGCGGCACGATCAGCGACTTCACCCGGAGGCCGTCCACCAGCGCGTGCGCCGGCCGCGGATGCAGTTGCCGCAGCGCGGCATTCATCGCGCGGTGGGTGGCCTGGAGGATGTTCACGGCGTCGATCACCGCCGGCTCGGACTCCGCGATGGCGAACTCAATTCCCGCCTGCGTCGTGAGCCGCGCGAAGAAGCGTTCCCGCTGGGTTTCGCTCAGTTGCTTCGAATCGTTCAGGTCGGTGAATTCGGCCGGCATGCCCTCGTTGATCCACGCGATGGGCAGGATCACCGCGGCGGCCACCACCGGTCCCGCCAACGGGCCGCGCCCGGCCTCATCCACGCCCGCCAGACGCAGCGTGCCTTGGGCCAGCAGTTCGCGCTCGAACTGGAATCGGTCGGTGACGGTGCGCGCCATGCGGAAGTCTTGGTCGGACACCGCGAACAGGCAACCCAGCAACCGTGCGCCTTGAATGTCGCAGAGTCGGCCGGCCAGGGTTCGAGGCGGCGCCCGTTACCGGTGAACGATCGCGGCAAAGCCGCCGTAGGCCATCTTCTTGAAGTCGAAGAGCGGGGTTTTCGGGTCGCACATTGCCGCGAGGCGTGGGTCGGCCATCACCTTGGCGTTCACCTGGTCGCGGTGCTTGCGGGATTTGTAAACGATCCAGGCGAGGATCACGGTCTCCTCCGGTTTGGCCTTGGTCAGCCGGGTGAAGGAGAGCATGCCCTTGCCTTCGAGGTCGTCGCCGACGCACTCCCAGTAATCGAGCGCGCCGTATTCCTTCCAGATTTTCCCCGCCTTGCCGGCCATGGCCCGGTAGGCCGCGAGGTTCTTGGTGGGGAGGGGCAGGACAAAACCGTCAACGTAGTTGGGCATAGGTGTGGAGGATGCAGTTGGCGTTACTGTGAGCAGAAAACTGGATTCGGAAAGAATCTGGAAAACAGGAAGTCAGGAAAAGACAGACCGCCCGTGCCGTTTGACCTCCCTGCTTTCCTGGGTTCCAAATTCATCGTCGCGCAATCAAAGGGTTCCGGTTCAGGCGGTCGCGTCCGGCCCCGGCCATTCCGTGAGGCGGACCGTGGTGGCCCAGTTGCGGAGCGTGACGTCGGTCCCCAGCACGCGTTCGAGGTTCAGCTTGTCGAGCAGGTTCTTGGGCACGTCCTTGCGCTGCCAGACGTAGAGCGTGGTGCCGTCCACCACGAACCGATCCGTCGCCATGCTGCGGGCCATCAGGTCGGCGGCGGCGGCGGCCGGCGGGACGCCCCGGAGAAATCCCACATAGACCTGCTCGCAACTCCGGTCCGGCGCGGCGAAGGGGCTCCGCGCGATGATCTCCGCCAACTCCGCGAGGCTGCGGACCATCACCGGCACCTCCCAGCCGTAGGCGGTGCGAATCAGTTGGCTGAGGTCCGTTTCCAGTTTCCGGGCGTCACGGGAGGGAGTCTCGAAATAGACGTTGCCGCTCTGGATGTAGGTCTGCACCCGCCGGTAGCCGGCGGCGGTGAAGTGATCCCGCAAGGCGGCCATCGGCATTAGCTTCTGCCCGCTGACGTTGATGCCGCGGAGCAGCGCGACGAAGGCATTGTTGGAGGATTGGCTCATGTGGGTTTCAGCCGCCGGCCATCGCGCCGACCACGAGGAAGGGTTCCGCGCCGGCAACGACGGCATCCGGCAAAACGGTGTCGGTTGGCTCCAGCGACAGGTCTTCCTTGCAGGCGAAGTAACGGATAAACGGCCGGCGTTTCAGCGTCCCGTGGTCGCGGATGGTGCCGCGCAGCATGGGGAAACGCGCTTCCAAGGCGTCGAGCGTCGCCGCGATCGTGACCGGTTCGGGCACGTCCAGCGCGACCTCTTCGTCCACGCGGGCGAGGTTGCGGAGGTGGTAGGGCAGGACGACGCGGATCGGAATGGCACGGGGAGCCTTAGCCGGCGTCTCCGCCATCTGCGCACGGAGGAAATCGGCGATCTCACGCTGCCCGGCGTGCTCGGCCCAACCCAACGGTGTGCCCTGGTAGGTGGAATCCTTGAGATCCAGTCGCGCACCGCGGCTGACCAGCAGTTCCACCACCTGGCGATGGCCGTGAAAGGCGGCGTGGTGCAGCGGCGTCGCGCCGGAATGCATGCCTTCGGGATTGTTCCGGTTGGGATCTTCGCCGGCGTCGAGCAGCAACCGGACGGTCTCCGTGCGGCCCAGCAAGGCACCCAAGGCCAACGCACGATGCCGGCTTTCCGGATCAGCCGCGGGCAGCATCCGGCGTGCGTCATCCAACCGTCCCAATCCTGCCGCCAATACCAGATCGTTCACCGGCGCTCCCCGCCGGACGAGTGCTTCGGCGGCGTCCTCGTAACCGAAGACGAGGGCGGTCATCAGCGGCGACACCCAGCGGCCTTTGCCCACGCCTTCCACGGAGGCGCCATAATCCAGCAGCGTTTCCGCCAAGGCGACCTGCACACCTGCCTTCGCGGGGTGACAGCTTGAAACCAGCAGGCTCATCGTCGTGCACTGGCCGCCATAGAGGTTCGCCAAGGCGTCCACCTCCGCCCCGGCGTTTAGCAGCATCTTCGCGACCTCGACCGCGTTCGCCGGCGTGCGCTGGCGGTAACCTTCCACGCCGTTGACGGCCACGTAGTGAAGCAGCGTCGCACCATGAACCGGGGGATCGAAATGCATCACCCGCCGGGATCGGGCACGCACCAGTTCCGTATCGGTGCTCAGCAATGCTTGCAGCGTCGGTAGGTCACCCGCGATGACAGCCTCGACGGCGGCCTCGAAGCGGTGAACCGGTGAACCCTTCTGTGAGACGGCACCGACATGCTCCGCCAAAGCCGCCCAGTCCCGGAAATCGTAGCGCCGCGCGAGTGCCATACGGGCGTCGTTCACGTCGAGTGAGATGGCGGCAACTTCGGCGTCGGAAAGACCCTTGGGAAGCCAGGGAACGTCGGATCTGAGGAAACGGGGAAGACGGTGCTGGAAGCAGCTCACCGCTTCAGGGTCGCCCGCGCGGAACGCAGCCAGAAGCGAATCGGCCTGCTGCTCGTAGCGAACCAGCGGGGCGTCGAAGGCAAGCGGTTTGGGTTCCATGACAACGGGTGCTTTACGTCAACGGTTCCAACCCATCGGAGCGGAAGCCCGGGAGAGGTCGCCGACCAGGGGAGCGCCGAGCATCGCTCAGCTCGTAGGCCATGCCGCCAGTTTGGTTTGGGTGGTGTTCAGCAAGCATGGATGGACGCCCGCCCTCACCCCGGCCCTCTCCCCCAAGGAGAGGGAGAACATCACTGCGGCCCGTCCGCTTCCTGTGCCTGATGCTCCGATGCAGCGAGTGCTCATTCCTGCCCACCGCCAGCAATCCTTGCTGGCGTTGTGGATGAGGCCTGTTCATATCGACAGACGACTCCCTCTCCATGAACCGGAATGTGGTGGGACCGGCTTCCAGCCTGTCGCCGGGGCTTCCAGCCCCAGAAAGCCTTACGGGCTGGAAGCCCGTGAGACAGGCAAGGATGCCTGTCCCACTAGGTTCAGGGGCACGATTCGCGGCTTTTCGCGGGTCGTGGATTCTCTCCCCGGGGGTGAGGGCCGGGGTGAAGGCGGGCCGGCAAACCATTTCCGGGCCGGGTTTCTTCCGTGGGCCGACAAGGATCATGGCTGCTTTATGGCTGACCTGGCTTCCAGGTGCCGTCCGGGCTGGCGAGGACGACGGTGTAGCCGTCGGGATCGCGCAGCCCGATTTCCCAGTAGTTCGGCCCGCCGTGGTCGCTGCGGCAGCCGAGCAAGCGCTGATACCAGCGACTGCTGGCTTCCACGTCGGCTACGCAGATGAGGGGTTGGGCGTGCATGTGGAGGTTCAGAGGCTGACATCCGGATATCGACCGTCAGCAACGGCTGACAGCTCGAAGCACGTGTGTGGCTATCCACAACGCTCCTCCATCCAACGCACCGGGTCATCCAGATCCACGTCCTCGCCTTCTTGCGCATCCGCCATCCGCCAGCCTTCGCGCTTACAAAGCTCGGCAAATTGCCGGAGATGATTGAAGCCACCGTGGGTCGAAACATCGACGACCAGTCCGTCCTGCTCGGTCAGTTCCAGACGAAGGCCACCTTCGACGGGAAGCGCGGCCTCCGTCGGCGACTCCCACTCCAGTTCGGAGAAGACAGAAGAAAAGACAGCCTTCACATGATCAGGGCGGCCGAGTGAGTTGCCCTGCTTGTAGATGATCAGATTCCAAGACATACAAATGCACTGTTGAGAATTATGGCAGAGACGGAAGAAACATTTAAGCCCCGGCAGGGGCGGCAGATTCCGGCTCTTTCGCCCCTGCCGGGGCTCCGACTATGTGGGGCGATTTACCCCGGGCTCACGCCCGGGGCTACGTTCTGCCGGCCCTGCCGGGCCTGTTGCCACCCGGCCGCCGAGCAGGCGCTGCAGCGCATGCTTAGGCGTTGCGGGGATTCCAGTTGAGCGGTTCATCTGAGTCGAGCGTCCACGCCTGAAGTTGTTTGCCGAGGCGATTGAGCGCGGCAACCTCGCAACAAATGAAGAAGCGAGCCTGCGCATGTCCGGGAACGCCGCAGCGGTTGTCGGCTGCGAACTCAAGTGCAGCGTGGCCAACTGAGTCGTAGATAAATGCTCGCAGGAGAAGGTAGTGAGCCCAGTTTTCAGTGCGACCGCCAATCTCGTAGCGCACCTCGTCACCGATGCGTTGTGGAAAAGCGGTGAGACGCTGCCCGAACTCGGCGAGGTCAGTAGGATAAACATAGAACTCCTGTGCGGCTGAGTAAGTGCCGCCGCTGGCGCAAACCTCGACGTGCCAAGCAGAGTCGTCGTAGGGCAGTCGGGTCAGAGTGATGCCTTCATTCACGGGACAAACGTAGCGACGCCTAAAATTGAATTCTGCCTACAACTCGTTTCATTGGCCTCAGGGCAACGTCTGCACCTCCACCGACAGCACGGGAGGCAGATGGCTGGCGATGGTCTGCCACGAATCGCCGCCGTCGGGCGAGCAATAGACCTGGCCGCCGGTCGTGCCGAAATAGACGCCGCAGGTGTCGAGAGTGTCGACGGCCATGGCGTCGCGCAGGACGTTCACGTAGCAGTCCTGCTGCGGCAGCCCTTTCGTGAGCGGTTCCCATTCGTTGCCGCCGGACTTGCTGCGATAGACGCGCAGTTTGCCGTCGGGCGGGTAGTGCAGCGAGTCGCTGGTGATGGGCACTACGTAGATCGTCTCCGGTTCGTGCGCGTGGACATCAATCGGGAAGCCGAAGTCGGTGGGCAGGTTGCCGCTGACTTCGCTCCATTGGTCGCCGGCATTGTCGCTGCGCATGATGTCCCAGTGCTTCTGCATGTAGAGCACGTCGGGCCGCGACGGGTGCAACGCGATGCGGTGGACGCAGTGGCCGACCTCGGCGTCGGGATCGGGCAATTCGTATTGGGACTTCAGGCCGCGGTTGATCGGCTTCCAGGTCAGCCCGCCGTCGTCGGTGCGGAAGGCGCCGGCCGCCGAGATGGCGACGTAGATGCGCCGCGGATTCTGGGGATCGATGATGATGGTGTGGACCGCCATGCCGCCGGCGCCGGGCTGCCACAGGGCGCCTTTCGTGCCGCGCAGGCCGGCGAACTCCTGCCACGACTTGCCGCCGTCGCGGGAATGGAACAGCGCGGCGTCCTCGGCGCCGGCATACACGAGGTCGGGATCGGTGAGCGAGGGTTCGAGGTGCCAGATGCGCTTGAACTCCCAAGGATGCTGGGTGCCGTCATACCACTTGTGGGTGCCCACGGTGCCTTCGTAGCGGAACTCGTTGCTCTTCCCGTTCGGCATGCCGTCGGGGCCCATGAGGTCCTCGGGTTTGGTGCCGGGCGGGTTCCAGGTTTTGCCGCCGTCGTCGGAGCGCTGGATGATCTGGCCGAACCAGCCGCTGCTCTGGGAGGCGAAAAGGCGGTTGGGGTCCAGGGCGGAGCCCTTGAGGTGGTAGATTTCCCAGCCGGCGAAGTGCGGGCCGCTGATTTGCCAGTTCCGGCGCTGGCCGTCGGCGGTGAGGATGAAGGCACCCTTCTTGGTGCCGACGAGGACGCGGACGCTGCTCATGGAGTTGCCTTGCTCAAGGGGTGGTTGGTGGTGCCGGCGGAAAGTGTGCCGGGAAGTTCAAGGCGGCGCCAAGTGCGGGATGAGGTTCATTTGGCCCTCGTGGTTGAACCCGGTCGCGTTGGGCAGGGAAGGCGCGCTGCGCCTTCCCCGCCCGGAGCGGAGCGGAGGGCGGCATTCCGCACCGTGGGGTGGATCGACGCCCCGCTGCTAGTTCCGCGCCCCGGCGCTCCGCGCGGGTCGCGGGGCGGCCGCAGCGCGGCCGCCCTACCACGACGAAAAGATGCGCCCCGGTGTAATTCCCGGCGGCGCGGCAGCGCCGGGCCAAGGTGACTTCGGCCAACGCTAACTGCGCCGGTGGAGTCCGGGTTCCCACCAGGCGCGCGACTCTCCGAGTCGCGAGTCGGTCGCTTCCTTGCGGCTCAGAGAGCCGCGCTCCTTCCGCCGGGGCTCACTCCGCCGGCTGGAGGACGGCCGGGGCCGGCGGATTGGTCCGGCTCGCGAGGACGCGGGCGCGGAGTTCCGCCTGCGCTTTCAGGAAAGCCGCCCACTCCGTTTTCGGAATGCCACCGTGGCTCCCGTCCGCGAAACCCACGGCGTTCCACTCCGAACGGGCGGCATTAAATGCCAATCCTTCCGTGCGGTCCCAGATGATTGCGAGTTCGCTCGGATCATCTTGCCGAAAGCCCGGCCAATAGACCCAACTGGAGACATTGGTGTCCAACGGCAGGACAGCGTCGACGCGGCGAATGGCTTCATCGACGTCGCCCGACAAGCCCGCAAACGGCTGCCTGATTCCCCACTCGCGAAGCTGGCGGATCGTGTTGGTGGAGAACAAGTCGTCCGGGTAACGACCACCATGCTCGGAGGCGTTTCCTGCCAAGGCCGACATGAGGCAGGGCAGGCAGCAGGGCCGTTGGCCATACGGCCAAGTCCAGCGATACCAGCCATAAAGGCAGCCGACGACCAATGCTGTGCCTGCGACAGCAATCCAGATTCCACGCCGAGACATCACGACGAGAAGGTGGGCAAGAACAGGCCCAGGTGAAAGCGCGGCGTCAGCAGCTTGGGTTCACCGCGTTCAGAATCCCGCGGGCCTTCCCGGCCCGACATACGGCTTGGCGCCGAGTTCGCGGCCGTGGGTGTGCTCCACGGTGAGCAGTTGCGGGTGGGTCACTGTCGGCGCGGCGATGAAGCCGTGGTAGCGGCCGAGCCAGTAGGCGAGCAGCCAGCCGCTGGGTTCGACCACGTCGTTGCCGCCCGCGCCGCCGTCGGCCTGCATGAGCCAGTGGTCGAGCCGGAGCGGTTCGGTCTCGCGGGGCGGAAAGGTCTTCGTGCCGCCCTTGAGCGCGACGTAGCCGCGCGGCGTGCGGAGGTCGGCGCGGTGGGAGTTCTGGTAGGACCACACGCGCAAGTCCAGCGGCCAGCCGCGGAGGTGTTCGACGGCGTGGCCGGGTTCGCAATCGTGGCCGGTCAGGGCGCCGTAGAGGAAGTTGAACCAGGCGTTCTGCTCCACGCGGACGACTTCATGGCTGCGTTCGTAGCCGCGGCGGTAGAGGGCGCGGAGTTCCGGGTCCTGCTCGTAACGGAGGACGCCGTCCAGGCGACCCACGAAAGCAAATTGCCCTACTACGGCGCGGTCGGCGGCAAATTGGTGCCCGCCCAGACGGGTTTGCACGAGATCAGCGATGTCCTGGAAAAACCCACGCCGACCGAGGCGGAGCAAAAGCTCGTGGTGCCGGGTCTGCGGGCCGGGCATTACCTCTGTTTTTTCGGGATGCACGTCCTGACGCCGACAGTCATGGGCCTGCTGGATGCCTTGGTCGCTGGCAATGGCGGCCGCGGAGGTGTCCACCTGTCCGCGGCCCTTGCCCAGTTGGCGCGGCGGGAACGATACCTGGCCTTCGAAGCCCGCGGCCGCCGCTACGATCTCGGGGCGAAATATGGCCTGCTGACGACCCAGTTGGCCCTCGCCCTTGAAGGGGGAGACCGCGACGAGGTGCTCAGCGGCTTGGTAGAACTCCTCGCCCAACGGGCGCGCTGAGTTGGGCCCCGCCGACGCCGGCGATTCGCTCAACACCCCGGTGAAGACCTGCTTCACCGGCTGGGGCAACAGCTGCCTCGTCGAGTGGCCGTGGCACGCCAACCGCGACACCCAGGCCAAGCAGACCGTGTGGCACAACTACACGGGCAAGTGCTACGAGAACATGTTCTTCGGCGACGGCCACATGGAGAATTTCAAGTTCCCGCCCCAGATGGACCAATGGGTCGGCGGCGTGCCCGACATGGGTTTCACCTGGTGGTGACCCGCGGTAGAAGCTGGCTTGCTCGCCTGCGGCACTCCGCCGCCCTCGGCTTCACCCTCGTTCCCGCCCAATGACTTCCTCGGGTAGTTTGTCAGGAGGCGACGTTCGCATGGAGTTCGTGTGGCGACACCTCAGTCATGTCCAGAACGCGGCCCTGCTGCCATGAAGCAAGGCCGAGCAATCCGCCGTGCGGCGAAAAGCTGACAGAGGCGGGGTAAGGCATCTCGATGAGATGTGTGCGGAGCAGCGTAGCCGACTGAAAGAGTGAAATGCCGCGCCGCTCTACACACCCAAGCAACGACTCGCCCGGCGACCAGCCAAGGGAGGTTCCCGAGCCACCAAGCTCGACTTCGGCACTGGCTAGGATGCGACCGGTGGCGACATCGCAAATCTCAAGGGTCTTAGGAGGCGCACCATACAACACGGCGAGCCGCGACGCCGAAGGCGAAAGGGAGATGCACCTGATGAACCGACGAGCAACAGGCATCACGCTGGAGCGGTTGGCGGTGAACGGCCAGCGACGAACCATGATGGAATCTTCAGGTGGTGGCTCTGTGTTGGTCGCTGGTGGTCTGGAAATGGTATAGGCAAACGTAGTTCGGTCGGCGCCAGTAGTGAGCTCGCTCACCATGCCACCCACGCTCTCGCGGAAAATCACGGTGCCGGTGGCGGAATGCCGTGCCGTCAATGCGCCGTTCCAAGACGCATCAACCAGTGAGTCTCCTTGGGGTGTGAAGTAGAGTGGCGCGCCCTCGCCCTCTCGCTCGTTGTCGCAGTCCGTGAGTGTCTCACCAGTGACAGCGTCGATAACGACAATGCGACCGGAGGTGCTCTTGATGGCCAAGCGAGTCCCGTCGGGTGAAAAATCGAGATGGCTTGGATGGGAAAGCGGGTGAACTGAGAGAAGTCGCTTGCGAGCGGAAGTGTCCCAGAGCAGCACGTCACGGCTAATGGTCGCTACGAGCTTGGCGTCTGGAGCAAACGCTAGGTCATATGCTCGCTTGAGCTTGAATGACTTGGATTGTAATCGGGCCATGGTGGGGACGCGCTCAGTCGCCTAACGGTTTAGTGAGCCAAAATGTTTCCGCTCCATTGATCACTTCGAAATCCTGATCGCCCCGGCCGTTCGTGTCGAGGTGCGGCATGGTGACTCGAGGGGCCGGGGCGCATCATTTCGTCGTGGCTGGATTGGTCTACCGGACAGTCCTCTTGCCCTGCGTTTGTGGTCGGGAACGAGGCTGGCAACGCGACTCCCTCTCCTTGGGGGAGAGGGCCGGGGTGAGGGCGGGTTTGTCTCGCGCAGCGCAATCTTCCTGCGGTTCGTCGGCGTGATGGTTGCCCGCCCTCACCCTATCCCTCTCCCCCGGGGAGAGGGGACCGCCCGCCTCCGTCCGGCAACTCCACCTGCCGGCCTGACGAGGACTGCGCTGAGTCCACTGGCAGCTAACCCAGCGCGGACATACTGCCACGATGAAAAGATGCGCCCGAGGGGCAGTCACTGAAACGCGAAACGCTCGCCCGCAGCCAGCACTCCGCCGCCTCCCTCGGCTTCAGGCTCGTTCAAGCCCAATGGCCTCCACAGGTGATTTCTCAGGAGGCGGATGTGAACGTGGAATCATGTGCCTCAACCCTGAAGTCTGCGCTCCAAATCTGCGATGACAGCTTGCCACTCGGAGGCAATCTTGGCATCGCCGTCCTCCCACAAATCTTTCAGCTCGGACTTCGTCTTGATAATGGTGACGGCCTCGCGTGCGAGCTGAACAAACTCTGGAGAAAAATCGCGCGCGTGCTCGCGCGCCCACTCGGCGACTCCTTCGGGCAGCTTCGGAAGTGGGTGTCCTAGCCAGCATGCGACAATCTCAGCAGCAGCGAGAGCCTCAGAAGCGGTGGTGGCTTCCAAGTATGGCTCGACAGGCCGCCGGCCGAGCAGCGTGCCGACAAAAGAGCGCTGCTGCAGCGTGCTCTGCGCTGTGACCTGCATCAAAGCGGTGCGAACGGATGATGCGCTCCCGCTCTCGCGCAGGTCGCCAAGCCAATCCATCGCTGTGTCGTTCTCGAAGTTACCGGATTCCCAAGCTCCCATAGTCGTTCCTCTTCTGTTTGAATGTGTGATCTGCGCTCATCCGCCTACCGGTGAAGTGAGCCGCAGTTTTGCCGCTCCATTGGTCACTTCGAATTCCCAATCGCCCCGGCAGTCCGTGTCGAGATGCGGCTGGATTCCCAGTCGGGCTCGCCTCCCGGCTCAGTAGTAATACCGCGTGTCGGCCGAGGGTCCGCCCATGGCGCGCGGCCGCAGCTTCGCCTTGGTGCGGACCACCACGCTGCCGTCGGCCTGCCCCACCGGTTGGTCCGGCGCCACGGACCACGACCACAGCGGCTTGCTGGTCGCCCCGGCGTCGAACTTCCCCAGGTGTCCCACGTCCCACAGCTTCGTGCCCGGCGTGTCGCTGATCCGGTGGGTGATGAAGGCGCGGCGGGATTCGCATTCGTCGGCCTTGGTCGGCCAGGCCGGCTCGTTGGCGTCGGCGTTGGGGTTCACCTTGCCGGAGTCGTCGAGGAACTTCATGCCGGCCGCGGTCTTGAAGTTCGCGAGCCACATGTAGGGTGTGTAGACGTTGGCAGCCGTGGTGTCCCAGCCGCCGTAGTCGCGCGTGGTCTTGTCGGCGAAGTTGGTCATGCTGGCGTAGTTCAGCCACACGCGGCCGAAGGACTTGGCGGTGATCGGGCAGATGAGCACGTGGGTGTGGGGCACGTAGCGGCCGCGCAGCAGGTCCACGATGCTGTCCTTGGCGCCGCCCACCCGGTGGTAATCCGGGCTGCCGTCCTCGTGCCGCGGGAACCGGCCGCGGTTGTCGTCGGCGTAGAGGAGCTGGGAGAGATACTGCTGGCGGATGTTGCTGAGGCAGACCGCGCGCATGCCGGCGTATTTGGCCTTGGCCAACGCGGGCAGGAGCATGCCGGCCAGGATCGCGATGATGGCGATGACAACGAGCAGCTCGATGAGGGTGAAGCCGCCACGGGCCGGCCTGGGCAGGGACGCCGAACTGGGTAGAGTCGTCATGACAGGTTCGCTTACCCCGTGGATTAGCGAAACGTCCGCCCGCCCACAACGGCCGAATTGGCCTGCGCCCATGCGAAGGCCAATAGGGTATTGTCGGCGTCCCGCCGGCGGCACTTTCCGGCCGGCAACCGCAGTTGGTCCTTGGTGACCGCTCCCGCGGGGGCCAAGCTGATGGTCCGTTGGAAAGTCCCTTCGCCCAAACCTCCCTTTTCCCCATGTCCTCCGCCACCGCCCTCCACCGGGTTGCCTTTCTCGGCGACTACCTGCCGCGGAAGTGCGGCATCGCGACGTTCACCACGGACCTGCGCTGCGCGGTGGCCAAGGCGTTTCCGGCGATGCAGTGCCCGGTGGTGCCGGTCAACGACCTCGCGACCGGCTACGACTATCCGCCGGAAGTGCGTTTCGAGATCGCGGAGCAGGACCTGCCGGCCTACCTGCGGGCGGCGGACTTCCTCAACATCACCGACGTGGACGCCGTCTGCGTGCAGCACGAATTCGGCATCTATGGCGGCCCGGCTGGCAGCCACCTGCTGGCGCTGCTCCGCGAGTTGCAGATGCCGATCATCACCACGCTGCACACCGTCCTGCGCGAACCCAACCCCGACCAGCGCCGCGTGATGCGCGAGCTGGTCCGGCTCTCGACCCGGCTGGTGGTGATGACCGAACGCGGCGCGGAGTTCCTCCGGGACATCTACCAGGCGCCGCCGGCCAAGATCGACCTCATCGCCCACGGCATTCCCGACATGCCGTTTGCCGACCCCAACTACTTCAAGGACGAGTTCGGCGTGGTGGGCAGGCAGGTGCTGCTCACCTTCGGCCTGCTGTCGCCGAACAAAGGCATCGAGTTCGCCCTGCGCGCGCTGCCCGAAATCATCCGCGAGTTTGCCAACGTCGTTTACATCGTCCTTGGCCAGACCCATCCCAACCTGCTGCGGGACGAGGGCGAAGCCTACCGCCTGAACCTCGAACGCCTCGCGAAGGATCTCGGCGTGCAGCGGCACGTCGTGTTCTTCAACCGGTTCGTCGAGCTGGAGGAGCTGATGCGGTTCATCGGCGCGGCCGACATCTACCTGACGCCCTACCTGACCGAGGCGCAGATCACGTCCGGCACGCTGGCGTATGCCTTCGGCGCGGGCAACGCCGTGGTCTCGACGCCCTACTGGCACGCGACGGAGCTGCTCGCCGGCGACCGCGGCCGCCTGGTGCCGTTCCGGGATTCGGCGGCCATCTCCACCGCTGTGGTGGAACTGCTGCGCGACGAACCGACCCGCCATTCCCTCCGCAAGCAGGCCTACCGGCTGGGCCGCGACATGGTGTGGGGCCACGTGGCGCAGCTCTACGGCCGCTCGTTCGAGCAGGCGCGGTTGGACCACAGTTTCATCGGCCGCCGATCGTCGCCGATCAAGACGCTGGACGAAACGCCGCGGCAGTTGCCGGAGCTGAAGCTGGACCATCTGTTCCGCCTGAGCGATTCCACGGGCATCTTCCAGCACGCGAGCTTCACGGTGCCGAACTTCTCGCAGGGTTACTGCACCGACGACAACGCCCGCGCGCTGGTGCTGACGTTGATGTTGCAGCAACTCGGGCACGATTCGCCGCAACTGAACGCGCACGCCGCGACCTACATGGCATTCGTGAACCACGCCTTTGACCGGGCGCGGGGCCGCTTCCGCAACTTCATGGGCTTCGGCCGGAACTGGCTGGAGGAAGTCGGCTCGGAAGACTGCCAGGGCCACGCGCTTTGGGCGCTCGGATTGTGCGTTTCCCAGGCCGGTCACGGCAGCTTCCAGATGCTGGCGGCGGAACTGTTCGAAAGGGCGCTGCCCGTCGCGGCCGACTTCGCCTCGCCGCGCGCGTGGGCGCTCACGCTCGTCGGCATTGACGAATACTTGCGCCGGTTCGGCGGCGACCGGCGTGCCGGCCAGATCCGGGAAACCCTGACGGCCAAGCTCCTCCAACGTTACGCCGACGCGGCGACGGACGAGTGGTTCTGGTTCGAGGAAAGCGTGTCTTACGCCAATGCCCGGCTGCCGCACGCGATGATCCTGAACGGGCGCTGCCTCGGCAACGGCCCGATGCTGGAACTCGGCCTGCGGACCCTGCGCTGGCTGGTCGGCGTGCAGACGTCCGACGCCGGCTCCTTCCGGCCGGTCGGCTCGAACGGCTTCTACCGGCGCGGACAGGAACGGGCGCTGTTTGACCAGCAGCCGATCGAGGCCCAGGTCACCGTGTCCGCCTGCATCGAGGCGCATCGCGCCACGGGCGACACCTTCTGGGTGGCCGAGGCATGGCGGGCCTTCGAATGGTTCCTCGGACGCAACGATCTCGGCCTCGCCGTTTACGACTCCACCACGGGCGGTTGCCGCGACGGCCTGCACATGGACCGGCTCAGCCAGAACCAGGGCGCGGAGTCCACGCTGGCCTTCCTCATCGCCCTGGCCGAGATGCAGGCGCTGCAAAACTCGCTCACCAGCTTCAAGGAGCCCACCGCCGGCTAGCAAACCGCCCGACCCACCCCTGCTCCCGTAGGAGACGAGGTAACGAGTCTCACTCTTCCCAACAATATCAGAGCCTCCTCACGTCGGCTCCTACGAGATCAGGACACGGCGGACGGGCCAACAGGTCCGATCTGAGGAAAAACCAACTTCAACATCCCATGACCGCTTCTCCCCAATCGCTGCTCTACGCCAAACGCATCGGCCCCACGCTACTGCCCGACCGCAACCGGGTGCTGATGCGCCCCTTCCGCCCGTCCACCGACGACATCTCGCGGCGGATCGTCGCGCGGGTCATGGCCCTGTCCGAGGAGGCCGTGGTGGAATCGCTGAACCGCGTGCTCGGCGGTTTCGCCGACCGTCACCTGGATGTGGAGGTCCACTTTCGCCACCGCTTCGACCAGGTGAAGATTCACCTCGAGCCGGACGCAAAACCGTCGGTCGAACGGCAGCTCCTGATCGGCGCCTACTTCACCAACGAATACGCCATCGAGTCGGCCGCATTGTTCAATCCGTCCATCGTGCCGCACCCGGACCAGAGCGGCCTGCCGGACGATTCGCTGCGTTTCGTGCTCAGCCTGCGGGCCACGGGCGAGGGGCACATTTCGTCCATCACGTTCCGCACCGGGATCATCAACCGCGACCAGCGAATCACGCTGTCGCCAACCGTGCCGTTCGTGCTGGAGCCGGAGCGGGTGAGCAACGTCGCCTTCACCAAGGAACTGTTCACCCACCGGCTGGAGGAGGCGGGCGTGCAGAATGAGTTCTGCCGCCGGGTGCTGGACAAGCTGCACGAGGATTTCACGCTCAAGGAACTGCACCAGGTCCTGCTCGCGTCGGGCCTGACCGAGACGTCCGACGCCGCGGCGGTTTGGGCGGCGCGCGGCCTGCTGCTGCTCGCGGAGTCGAACTTCGAGGTCAGCTTCCCGGCCGCCAGCCGGGTGTCGCAACGGGTCCTGTTTCCGTCCGCGCCCAGCCAGAGCAACGGCATCGAGGACGCCCGCTTCGTCCGGTTCCGGCAGGACGACGGCAGCTTCACCTACTACGCCACCTACACGGCCTACGACGGGAAGATCATCCTGCCGCAGCTGCTGGAGACACCCGACTTCCTGCGCTTCAAGTTCAGCACGCTGAACGGACCGGCCGTGCAGAACAAGGGCATGGCCCTGTTCCCGCGCAAGATCGACGGCCGCTACGCCATGCTGTCGCGGCAGGACGACGAAAACATCCTCCTGATGTTCTCGGACAACCTGCACTACTGGCAGGCGCCGAAGGTCCTGCTGGCACCGGACCAACCGTGGGAATTCATCAAGCTCGGCAACTGCGGTTCGCCCATCGAAACCGCTGCCGGCTGGTTGGTGCTGAGCCACGGCGTGGGCGCGATGCGGAAGTATTGCCTCGGGGCGTTCCTGCTCGACCTCAACGATCCCAGCCGGGTCATCGGCCGGCTGCGGGAACCGTTGCTGTGCCCCAACGAATCCGAGCGCGAAGGCTATGTGCCGAACGTCGTCTACACCTGCGGCGCGCTGGTCCACGGCGACCAACTGGTCATTCCCTACGCCATGAGTGACTCCGCCACGAGCTTCGCCGCCGTATCGCTCGTCGACCTGCTGGCGGCGATGGCCTGAGCCGGGGCAACGGCGTTATTTGGCCAGTTCCGCCCGGAACTTCTGGAGCTCCTTGAGCCGCGCCTGCGACGGCTTGGGAAAGGAGAGGTCCAGGTCCCGCAGGACGCCGATGACGGTCCGCGCCACGATGAGCCGGGCATTGAGCTTGTCGTCGGCCGGCACCACGTGCCATGGCGCGAGCTCGGTGCTGGTCGCCGCGAGACACTGCTCATAGGCCTTCCGGTATTGGCCCCAATACTGACGTTCCGAGATGTCGGCCTCGCTGAACTTCCAGTTCTTCTCCGGATCGTCGAGCCGCGCCAGGAGCCGTCGGCGCTGCTCTTCCTTCGACTGGTGGAGGAAGAACTTGATGACCCGCGTGCCGTTCCGGTGGAGATGCGCCTCCAGTTCCGTAATGGAGCGATACCTTCCCCGCCAGAGCTCCTGGCCGGTGGCGTCGCCCGCCGGGAGCCGCTGCCGCGCGAGCAACTCGGGATGAACCCGGACGATGAGCACTTCCTCGTAGTAGGAGCGGTTGAAGATGCCGATGCGGCCCCGTTCCGGCAGCCGGCAGTTCGTGCGCCAGAGGAAGTCGTGGTCGAGTTCCTCGGCGCTGGGCGGCTGGAAACTGTAGACTTGGCACCCCTGCGGATTGATGCCGGACAGCACGTGCCGGATCGCGCCGTCCTTCCCGGCGGCATCGGTTGCCTGAAAGATGATCAGCACCGAAAAGCTGTTGGTCGCATAGAGCTGCCGCTGGAGCGAACTCAGCTCCGCGACATCGGTGGCCAGCAGTTCCCGGTAGTGTTCCTTCGACTGGTAGAGCGGTGAAATCTCCGTCGGCCATTCCTTGAGGCGAACCGGCTTGCCCGCCGGCACTTGGAAATCGCTGAGCTTGAGTTTCGGGATCGGTGATTTCTTGGGCTTCATGATTCAAGACGACCGCGGCGGCCGGTGTCCGCTGCCACCGCGTCCGCTCAATGGAGCCGCACCAACGGCGTTCCGTCGAGCCGGCGTGAGAGGTCGATCGGGTCGCCGACCGATACCTGCCGCGGGTCCACCTGGTAGGCCCAGACCTCGAAGAACGACAACTTGGCTTCGCCGTAGATGGTGGCGAACGCGCCGTCCACGGCATCCGCCCCGTGCGCGACCTTGACCCGGCCGATCCGCGGGACATTGAAGCGGGGATCAAACGTGAGCCAGTCCTGGCCAAGATACACCTCGCAGTAGGCGTGGAAGTCCATCGGGGAACCGGGGTCGAGGTAACCGATGTCCGGCAGGTGGCCGGTCACGTAGCGGGCGGGCAGGTTGAAGGCGCGGCACAGCGCGATGGCCGCGTGGGCAAAGTCCCGGCAGACCCCGTGCCGCCGGGCGATCACCTCCGAGGCGGAAAGATCGGGCCGGCCGGAACCGAAGCGGTATTCGATGTGGCGGTGGACCCAGTCGCAGATGGCCTGCACGCGCGGCAACCCGTGCGGCACCTGGCCGAACTGCTGCCAGGCAAAGTCCATGAGCTTGTCCGAGTCGCAGTAGCGGCTCGGCAACGTGTAGCGCAGCAGCTCGGAAGGCAGCTCACCCACGGGCACGATCCGGCCCCGCACGTTCCGGGTGTCCGGTTCGGAAGACACGGCCACCAGCGCATCGTGCCGGATGTCGTTGCGGCCGGGCATCAGCGTCGAGCGGTAGGTGATATTGCCGTGGCTGTCCTGGAACTCATACGACGGCTGGCCGATGCCGAACGACAGCTTCTCCTGCATCACCAGCACGCGCCCCTCCAGCCGCGGCCGGAGCACGAACAGCACAGGGGTCGGCACCGGTGTTTCGTAGGACAGGTTGCAGCCGACGCGGACGGTAAGGTTGAGCGGAGTCCAGTTCATGGCAGGGCGAGGGGTTCTTGAGGCGATCGGGCCCGATTTCGCAGCACCTTCACGGCCTCGATCCCGAGCATCGGGATAAATCCCGCCGCGACCAGCCACAAACCCTCGGTGAGCGGGATCGCCGACGTCCGCAGGAAGTGGCCGAGCAGCGCGTTGTGCTGGCTCAGAAGCTGGAGTCCGAAGGTGGCCGCCACCACCAGCACCAAATTGCGGTTGCCGAACAGCGGGATGCGCCAGACCGGTTTGGTCTCGCTGCGGGCCCCGAAGGCGCGCAGCAACTCGGCGAAGACCAACTCGGAGCCATTAGTCATTGGTTGGACCAGTTGCAGTCCGGTGGGAAAGCGTGGCCGTGGATTCGGCGGCTAGCGGTTCCATCGCACTCCGGTTGGGCCCGCGGCCGGGTCCTTGGATCCGACTGCGGAGGGGAAACTCACAGGTCCACGACCGCGGCGGCCTGCGAGGCCTTGAATTCCAGGTCCAGTTCGGCCTCGGCCACGCCGTCGCGGACCAGCCGTTCGCGGTCGCTGCGGCCCTCGTCATCCTCGTCCTCGCCGGGCGCGACGAGCGTCTTGTTGCCCGTGAAGCCGGGCACCGGATTCCAGCGGTCCGATTCGGGCGCGGACTCAATGGCGGCCGCCGCGGGATCTTCTGCCGCGGTGCCGGTGAGGGACAGCTTGGCCTGTTCCCAATCGGACTTCGACACCTCGTGCGAGGAGCGGCCGTTGCTGACGGCAAGTTCGGTGGCCCGTGACCGCACCATGCCCCGGGTGACGCGGCCGATCCCGACCGAGTTTTCGGTCAGGGTTCCCTCCTTGAGTGGGTTGGCTTGCATTCGGCGGTCCTCAGTGTCCGTGCGGGAGCGTTTGCGGGTTCAGCACGGTCTTCATCTGGCGGGCGCCGCGGTCCTCGCGCAGGTCGTGCGATTGGGCGAAGTTGGGGTCCGGTTTGGTCCGCTTGGGTTTCACGGGAACGACAGCGGTGAGCCCGTGCGCGGGCCGGGGCGACTTGTTGTAGGTGGGGATCTTGTTCATGGGCGCGGGAGGCTTGGGTTGCTTCATTTGGAGGCTTGGGAATGGGCCTCGACGAACCAGAGCCATTGGTCGAGGCCGCGGGAAACCTGGGTGAACAGGTCGGCCGTGTCGGCGTCGCCGAGGGCGTTGGCTTCCTCGATGGTGTCGCGGGCCTCGCGGCCGAACAGCGACAGGCCGCGGGCGACGGCCTCCACGTGGGCGGGGCCCTCGGCGATGCTGAGCGGATACTCCGGCAGCCGGGTGCGGGCGGCGGCGACCCGGACGGTGCCCTCGGCGATGCCGCCCAACTGGGCGACGCGCTCGGCGATGAGGTCCACGTAGCCGGCGACGGCCGCGTTCACCTTGTCGAAGAGTTCGTGCAGGCCGATGAAGTTGGGTCCCTTCACGTTCCAGTGGGCCTGCTTCAGTTGCAGTTGCAGGTCCACGGCGGAGGCGAGGCGCAGGTTCAGCAGGGCGTTGAGCTCGAAACGACGGCTCTGGGAGAGGTCGTTCTCGGTCTCATACATGGCGGGCGAGTCTTCGATGGTGAGCTGGGGAGGAATCATGGGAAGCAAGGGTTGAAGTCGGTCAGGGGGACGAAAGCAGGGCGGCCCGCCCATCGGGGCGGACCACCGGGGCGGGCGGATTCACGGAGCGGCCGATGGGGGGGAACGATCGGTTCGGAACGCCAGCCAAAGAGAGCTGAGCAGGCCGGCGCCTTGGATCAGGGTCGTCAGCCACGGTCGTTTGGGCGCGGGCTCGGCCGGACCACCGCGGCGGCCGGCGGCCAGCGCGCTGAACAGGACCGCCGCCGCGGTGGCCACCGCCTCGATGGACTTGGCGCGCGTGCCGAGCGCACGCAGGCCGGTGCCGAGGGCGGCGACGTCGCCGACCAACTGCGCGCGGTTGAGCTCACTCTCGGCCAGCAGCAGCCGCTTGCGCGATTGGAGCGGATTCAGCTGAGGATCTGGTCGAGGCATTGGCGGTCCTTGCGCAGTTGGTCGAGGGAGGCGGAAAACGACTGCCATTCCCGCAGGCGGCGGACCAGCAGACGGCACAGGGCCAGGCCGGCCGCGGTGTAGAGGGCGGTCATCACGAGCAGCACGGTCAGCGGCGAACGGCTCCAGAACAGGACCACGAGGGCCGCCGTAAAGCATAGGCCGGCGAGCAGGCCGAACGCGGCCACTGCGAGGGCCAGCAGGAGATCGTGGAGCAGTCGCTCCCGCTCCTCCTGGACCTCGACGGTGAGCAGTTCCAGCCGGTTTTCCAGCAGGGTGAGCAGCCGCCGCCCGAACTGCTTCGAGGCCGCCTTCAGGTTCTGGTTGTTGGCCGGGGCGTGGTCCATGGGCACCCCCTTATTCGCGGGGACAGGAGCAACGGCGGGCGACGAGGTAACCGACGAGCGCGCCCAGGCCGACCCCGACGGCGATGGCCTGGTAGGGATGGCGATGGACGGCTTCGTCGGTGGCCTTGCAGCCCTCGGCGGCCTTGGCGCGGGCCTGGCCATAAAGGTTCTTGCCGCGTTCGAGGGCGGCGGCGAGGCGTTGGCGGGCCTCGCCCACCTTGTCGCCGGCCACGTCGGCGGTGGCGGCCATCAGGGCACGGGCGTCGTCGGCGAGTTGGGTGAGGTCGTTGCTGATTGCTTGGGTCTCTTTTTCCATATGGATCCGGTTCATTTGAGGGGGCTGGTGAAAGGGGTGAAAGTCGCTTCGTAGAGGTGGGCGGCGGCAGAGGAACAACTGACCTTCAGGACCGAGTTGCGACCCCCAAAGGGGTTCGGCACCGATTCGAGGGCGAGCGGATCGGGCATCCACCGGCCGTCCACGATGAGGCAGTATTCGTAGACGCCCGGGAGGAGGGCGGCCTCGGTCAACCAGGCACCGTCGCCGGTCGAATGCAGGGCGCCCGCGGTGGGGCTCCAGTCGTTGAAGGTGCCGGCCACCGCGACCGCCAGGGCCCGTGGGTCGGTGAAATCAAACCGGATGTTCACCGCTTCCGGCTGGGTCGGACGGATGGCGGCGGGAGCGTGCCGCTGTTTGTGTTTCATGGGGCGGAAGGTTGGGGTGGAGAATTGAGGTTGAAGCATCAGCCAAGGCCCGGGAGCCGCTAGACGAGCAGCGACCGGGGCGGCTTGACGCTGACGGCCCGCAAACCCATCCGGCCGGCGACTGCCCGGGCCGGCTTGCGCGCCGCGTCCGGGATGACGGGGGCGACGACCCCCTTGCCATTCCCATTCCCGAGGGCGAGGGACTCGGGATTGCTGCGGGTCCGGGCGAGGGCGTCCAGGGCGTGGTCGGTTGCCTTCTCCTCGTCCAGCAGCGCCTTCAGGTGGCCGGAGGCCTCGCGGTGGCCGAGGAGCGCGGCCCATTCGTGCAGGCAACCGTAGGCGGCAATGCCGTGGTGCTTGAACTTCTGGATGACGGAGATCAGGGCGGCATTGATGGCCGGCGTGTCCTTGAAATCCGCGGCGAGGCACTCGGCTTCCAGCAGGAGCCCGATCGTGCCTTCGCACTTCGTGCTCCGGGCCTTCACGTCGATGGCGGTGAAGACGGTTTCGAGCCGTTTCACCCGGCCGGTGGCATCCTTGAGCTGCGTTTGCAGGGCGAGCTGGAGGTGCTTGCAGGTGGCCGCCCGCGTCAACTTCGGGAGGGCTCGGACGAAACGCTTCTCGGCGTCAAGTCGGTCGGTGAGCTCGTGGAGGAAGAGGGTTTGGAGGGAATTCATGGCAGGTATCGGTGAACCGGTTGGCGGGCGGAACCACCGCGGCGGGGCCGGATGGAGCGGGGAAAGGGCTGCCTGTCCCTACTTGGACAATGCGCCGGGGACGGCTGCTGGTGCCATGGGGTGTAACCCTACCCGTCCGGACCGGCGGTCCGTCCTGCGGCCCCGGGAGCACCGGAGTCGCAGGGTATGTCTCGGCGAACCCGGGTGAGAGCCATCACACAAGGAGGGGAAATGACCCGCACGAGCATCCGCCGAACGGTCCCTCGGGAAAGCGAAGGTTGGCACCGCGGAAAACCCGCGCGCCGGCTTCCCCGAAAATGTTGGCCGAGAGTCCGCCGGAACAGAACAGCCGGAAGCATTCTTGCCGCCTCGCGTGTGAGATTCGATTGGCTCGCTAACCGCCCTGGGTTGCCCGCCACGGGCGGCGGGCGGCCCTCAGCGCAGCGCGCCAGGGAGCAAAGCCGGCGAGGGCAGGACCGCCGCGCGCCCGACGGACGTCGCGGGCACCGCCAACGCCCGCACCACGGCCTCCGCCTCCAGCCAGACTTTGGATTTGATGACCCAGTCCCTGGCTTCCTGCGTGTGTTTGTCCTTGTCGCAGGAGGCGCCGGTCAACGCCTCCTCGGCCACGTCCGTGGCGACGTTCTCGCAGACCTTCGCCTGCCGTTGGAGTTCCGCGATGATGGCGGCGAGGTCAGCTTGCATGGCGTGGGTGAAGGGAATGGCCGTTTCAGATGCGCCCCAGCAACACCAGCACAAGCAGGATGATCACCAACAGGCCGATTCCGCCGCTCGGATAATAGCCCCAGCTCCGGCTGTGCGGCCAACTGGGGAAGGCACCGACGAGCAGCAGGATGAACACGATGAGAAGGATGGTTCCGAGTGACATTGACGGCAGCCTCACTCGCCGCCGCGCCCGGCGCCATGGGGTGTTCTCCCCCGGGCCAAGCAAAAGGGGCCGGTGAACTTCCGCGAAATTCAACGGCCCCCATAAGCCGATCCGACCTGAAAGCCCGCGCTCGGCTACGCGCCGACGGGGCTGAGTCCGGAGACAACCGGGTGCGCCGGCCGATGGCCCGCGCGGCTGTCCTTGGGCGTGGACGCCTCGTTGGTGGCGCAGATGTCGTGGGCGCCGGCCTTGGTGAAGATTTCCTTCGCCCGGGTGATTTCGTCCGCGCTCTCGGTGTGGACCGAGATCAGGAGGTTGCCGGCCTTGACCTTGCCCTCGAAGCGCTTGGCCTCGAGCTCGGGAATGCCCATGCCCACCAGGCCGCCGGCAATGCCCCCGACGGCGGCGCCCACCGCCGCGCCGCTCAGCGCGACCATGACGGGGCCCGCCGCGATGAACGGTCCGACGCCCGGAATGGCCAGCGCCCCAATCCCCGCGATCCAGCCCAGCGCCCCGCCGATGACACCGCCGGTCACGGCGCCTTCCGGCGCCTTGGTGTTTTTCTCGTGGGCGAAATCACGCGTCGTGCCCCGGTCGGGAAACAGCACGGAGATGTCGTTGTTGGAGAAGCTCGCGGCCTTGAGTTGGTCAACGATGCGATCGGCGTGCCCGCGGGTGGTGGCGATGCAAAATACGGATTTCTGGGACATAGCTTTGGATTCCTGTTCCGGGAATTTCCCGGTTTACGGTGCCCAAGCTAACCGCGCGGCCAGCCGCTTCGCCATTGGGTGAAACCCGAACGTGGGCCCGGGCGATGTCTGGAAACCGGCCAGGCAATGCTCGGAGGGAACGGTCATCGTCAGGGCCGTAATTCCGATTCCGAACAGCAGGCTCGTGAGGTGTCTTTTCACTTATCTGGCAACGCGGGCTGAACGAGGAGGCCACCTTCAAGGAACGGGACCCCTGTGAAACCGGCAATCTCCGCGGCGATGGCGCGTAGGTCCGACTCGCCCCCGCTGTCGAGCAGGTTGATGCGGGTGAAAACCGTTCCGCGCATTACCAGGTTGACTTGGTAAGCGTGCCACGAGCCATCGCTGAATTTATCCCCGGCGTCACAAGTTTGAACTGCTTGGAGTTCGGTCAGCGCGCAGTTGAACCCGTCGCCATGGCGGGCGCCGGTTACTGACAGGCGGCCATTGGCCTGGTCAAACACAGCCCGGGTGCCCCCAAAATGGGCAATCAGCCCGCATACCGCGAAAGCGCCGGCGACGAACAGCGGCATAATGGCCAGGCTGAACGTCAACTCCCGCCACGCCTCAAAGGCACGGCAGAGGCCGATAATGCAGGGACATAACAGCAGGAAGACGAGCACCTTCCACCAAACTCGGCTATCCGGGTCTAAGCTCAATGCCGCCGGACGGGGACGGGAAAGCCGATGGGTGTTGCCGCCTGAGGAATGGGAAGTGGGCAACGGTTCGACCGGCACCATTGGCGCAGGCGTTGTCATGAATCACGCTTTGGAAAGCCAGCCCGACGCAGATAGGCGGCGAGTGATGAACGCATCAGCGTGTCGAGGCGAACGACCTCCATGCCCAGCGAATCGAAGGCACCCTCGTGTTCCCTGATGAAGTCCAGGCGCTCACTTATGTCTGAATGGACTTTGCCCTCAGGGAAAAGCGACAACGCGAGGCGAAACAGCCGAGCTCCCTGCGGTAGGCCAACGGCCTCGTAGGCTTTGGCGCAGGCTTCCGCGTCCAAGTCACACTCGAAGAAATACTGAAAGCTGCCGTTGCCGATGATGCCCGCCGCAGCCCACAGGTCCGTTGCCACCTGTTCCGCTTCGGTCAGTGGAGCGCGTCCTGTTTCCGACCTGCGCCGTTCCACCTGATCCAAAACCTGCTCGATGAACTCAAAATCATTTCCCATTGGCTTGGTGCGTCACTCCCACCCAGTCTGCCGCCCGGCATTCTGCTGCTCCAGCCACGCCATCAGCGGGGCGAAATAGTCGCGCATGGCGCGGGTGCTCAGGTCTTCGCCGGTGGTTTCCTTGAGCAGCGTCCGCCAGTCGCGGGTGCCGCCGTGTTCGAGCATCTTCCGCAGGAACGCACCGACTTCCTTGTTCCCGGCGTAATTGCAGTTCTGCGGCGGCTGCTTGAGGAGGTTCTTCGCGATGTAGTCGTTGAACTGGAACTTCAACACCGTGGCGATGGCGTAGCTGTAGTAGTAGCAGGGGTTGTCGTTGATGTGCGTCTTCGTCGCCGCATCGCAGAACTCCTCGCCGCGGGAGCCCGCGCCGCCGGGCGGCTCGACGCCCTGGAACTTCGCGACGTGGTCCCACCAGCGCCGGTTCCATTCCGAAGTCGGCAGGCCGGAGGCATACACGTCGGCTTCCCAGTGCGTCATCGTGCCACTGGCCCAGAAGAGGAACGGCACGGAGTGCAGCAGCGCGTTGTCGAGCAGGATGGCCGTGGGATCGGCCTGGAAATCGGCCGGCAGGATGTTCATCGCCCTGAGGTAGGGGATCTGGCCGGAGGCGAGCCCGATGAGTTCGCCGACGCCCTCGTGGAAGGCCGGGTTGGCGCCGATGCGCAGGAGCGGCGGCACCTCGGGCCGGGTGTAGGCGATGAAGTAGTAGGCGTGGCCCAGCTCGTGGTGCGCGGTGTTGAACCACCATTGGTTCGGCTCGACGCTCATGAGCGAGCGGATGTCGTTCTCGAGGTCTACGTGCCAGCACGAGGCGTGGGAATTCTTCAGGCGCGCTTCGCCGGGCTTCGCGGGGAACAGGTCGGACTTGGTCCAGAAGCTCGCGGGCAAATTCGGGAAGCCGATGCCAACCCAGAACTGTTCCGCGGTCTTGGTCACCCACGCCGGGTCGCGTTTCTCGAAGTAGGTGTCGAGATTGGCCGCGTCCACGAGGCCGCCCCATTCCTGCGCCCAGCGGTTGTTGAGCCAGTGCGCGGGAATGCGTTTGGGCACGGGCTGGTTGAACTTCTTCGCCAGCTCGTGTTTCGCCCAGGTGTGCATCTGGAGGTAGAGCGGACGGAGTTCGCGGAGGAAGTCGTCGTTCAGCTTCACCATCTCGGCGGCGCTCATGCCGTAACCGGCGACCTGGAGCGCGAAGTAGTCGGCGTGGCCCAGTTCGCGGGCGCAGCCGTTGCGCAGGCCGACGAGGTTGACGAGGCCGGGCTTGAGCGCGGGGCCGGTGAGCTTCGAGGCCTCCCATGCGGCGCGGCGGGCGGCGAGATCGGCCGACTTGCCGAGAATGCGGTCGAGGTCGTTGGCGACGACGTTCGAGCCGCCCAGCTTGAACTGGAAGCCGTTGAGCGTGGAGTTCTGCGCGGTCTCGGCGGCAATGCGTTTGCTGACGAGTTCCGGATTCGTCATCGGACCTTCGGCGGCGTTGAGCAGCGCCTTTTCCAACTGGCGAATCTGGAGTTCGGTGAGTTCGCCGCGCTGGGCGAGCAGTTCCTTCGCCTCACGGATGATGGCGGGGTTGCCGTTGAAGGCGGCGCGCGCTTTGCCGGCGACTTCGGCCGCGGCGTCGTGCTCGGGCTTCACGTCGGTGGCGGCCTTCCACTGGGCCTCGCTCTCGATGCGGGAGAGCGACTGGTAGGCGGAGTTGACGAGGGCGAGGAAGCGGTCGGCGCGTTCCTGCACGGGCGCGGCGGCGAGAAGAACCGTCGGGGCCAGCAGCGCGAGCAGCGCCGCGGAGCGGAGATTCAGCATGGGGCGACGCTACCCACGGGGGCGAGGCGGGCAAGCCGGGGCTCGGAATGGCGTCCGGAACGCCGCGGAAGGGAGGGTCAGCAGTTTTGCTGCTGCGGAGCATTCGGGAAGGGTTGCTTGCCGGCCATCGGCCCGAAGTCTACTAAGGGGCAATGTTTCGTAGAACCATCCCTTTGCTCTCCGTCCTCGTGATTGCGTCGCTCGGTTGCAAGCGTGAGGAGATTCAAGTCTATCAGGCGCCCAAGGATTCTCCCGTCCCGGCCGTGGCTCCGGCGCATGGCGGCGGCGCCGATCCCCATGGCGGCGCGGCAACCGCATCGGCAAAGCTCCCGTGGGTGGTGCCGGACGGCTGGACGGCCAAGGCCAGTTCGGGCATGCGGATCGCCAGCTACGAGGTGAAGGCGGCGGACGGTCGGAGCGTGGACATCTCGGTCGTGCCGCTCGGCGGCCAGTCCGGCAGCCTGTTGGACAACGTCAACCGCTGGCGCAACGAGCTGAAGCTGGCGCCGATCACCGAAGCCAGCCTCGACACCGAGGTGAAGGGCGTGCCGATCGGCACCACCACCGGCAAATTGGTGAACCTCGTCAGCGAAGGCGCCAATCTGGAGGGCAAGTTCAAGGAACGCACCCTCGCGGCGATCCTCGACCTCGAAGGCACGACGATCTTCTTCAAGCTGCGCGGTGAGGCGCAACTGGCCCTGGAGAACGAGCCGAAGTTCCGCGCCTGGTTGCAGTCGGTTCAGACCACCATCCCGTCCCCGACCGAGGCGGCTGCCGCCCCGGCCGCACCGAATCCGATTCCGCCCATGACCAGCAGCAGCACGGCCGGCGTGCCCCCGCCGCCGGCGACCGCGGTCCCGCAATGGGAACCGCCCGCGCACTGGAAGGCCGGCGGCCAGCGGCCGATGCGGCTCGCGACGTTTGAGGTTCCCGGCGGCAACAATCAGGTCGCCGACCTGTCGATCTCGGCGCTGGGCGGTTCCGCCGGCGGCATGCTCGCCAACATCAACCGTTGGCGCACCCAGCAGCTCGGTTTGACGGCCGCAACCGAGGCGGATTTGCCGAAGATTTCCTCCGAGGTGCCGGTTTCCGGCGGGAAGGCCACGTTGGTGGACTTCGCCGGGGAAGGGGAGCTGAAGGGCACCCGCATGCTGGCCGCCGTGGTTTCCCAGGACGACCGCACGTGGTTCTTCAAGCTGACCGGGCCGGAGTCCGTGGTCGGGGCGGAGCGGGAAAACTTCGTGAAGTTCCTGAAGTCGGTGAAGTTCTGAATCTGCGGAGTCCGTCGTCGTCCACCTGCCGTCCTTTTCCTATCGTGAAGCGTGTCATTCAGTTCTTTTCGTCGCTCCGGCTGACCGTGTGGCTGCTGGCGCTGGGCATCCTCGTCGTGTTCTTCGGCACGCTGGCGCAGACGGAGGACGGCCTCTACGTCGCGCAGGAGAAGTATTTCCGGTCGCTGTATTCCGTGTGGTCCCCGCACGATCCGTCGCTGAAGTGGATCAAGGTGCTGCTGCCGGGCGGTTACCTGCTGGGGACGATGCTGCTGGTCAACCTGCTGGCGGCCCATTTCACCCGCTTCCAGTGGACCCGGAAGAAGGCGGGCATCTTCTTCACCCACGTCGGCATCATCCTGCTGCTGGTCGGGCAGTTGGCGACGGACATGTTCGCGCGGGAAAGCCGCATGAGCTTCGTCGAGGGCCAATGGCGGAACTTCACGGAAGACTTCCACGCCACCGAACTGGCGATCCTGGCCGACGCGGCCG
Organism: Kapaibacterium sp. (SeqCode); assembly: GCA_044339945.1. Lineage (GTDB taxonomy): Bacteria > Verrucomicrobiota > Verrucomicrobiia > Limisphaerales > UBA9464 > CAIWAH01. The sequence continues at coordinate 1,474 of JBIIUN010000008.1, read as the reverse complement.
ATGCGGCGATGGATGACGTGGTGGCGATCCCGACCAAGCTGCTCGCGAATGGCCGGGAAATCCGGCACGAAAAGCTGCCCTTCACCCTGCGCGTGAAGCAATGGGCCGAAAATGCCGACATCCGCCGGCGCGGACCGATGGTGGACAAGGACCGTCCCGCGCCTTCGACCCAGGGCGCCGGCGCAAGCCTGATCATGGAACCCGCCGCCGCTACCCGGGCGATGGACCGGCAGAATCGACCCGCCGTGGTGATTGAAATCGTGGACGACTCCGGCAAGGCGCTGGGCACCTGGCTGTTCAGCCTGGTGCTGAACGAGCAGGAATTCGAGGTCGGCGGGAAGACTTACCGCGGGGTGCTGCGGCCCACCCGCTACTACGAGCATTTCTCGCTCAAGCTGCTGAAGACGACCCACGAGGTTTACCGGGGCACCGAGATTCCGCGGAATTTCCAGAGCCGGGTGCTGCTGGAGAATCCCCGCACGAACGAGAAGCGCGAGGTGGACATCTACATGAACAACCCGCTGCGCTACGCCGGGCTGACCTTCTTCCAGCACCAGATGGGCCGGGACGAGATCGACGTGAACCGCGGGACCAGCGTGTTCCAGGTCGTCAAGAACCCGTCTTGGCTCACGCCTTACCTCGGCACCATCGTCGTTGGCCTCGGCCTGACGGTGCAGTTCATGATCCACCTCGTCGGCTTCATCCGGAAGCGCGCCTAACCCTTTCTTCCTCGCCCCATGAAAACGCTGCTCCAGTTCCTCGCGGCTTGCTTCCTCGCCACCTGTCTCCTGGCCCAAGGCCCGAACGAGGCCTTCAACCTCAAGGAATTTGCCGCCTTGCCGGTGGTCTTCAACGGTCGCCACCAACCGCTGGACTCGGCCGCCCGCAATTCCCTGGTGCAAATGCGGGACCGGTATTCGGTGCATGACCGGAACGAGAACCGAACGATTCCGGCCTACGAATGGTTCGCGGAAGTGGCCATGAACCCGGACGCCGCCGATCAACGGCGGACCTTCCGCATTGATCACCCGGACCTGATTTCCCTGCTCAAGCTGCCACAGAAGGACGAATCCCGTGGCGAGGACGGCAAGAACTACTCGTGGAACCAGATCGAGCCCGGCTTCAAGGATCTGGAAGATCAGGCGCGCCGCATCCTCGAAAGCAAGCAGGACGCCTCGCAGCGCACCACCTTCGAAGGGGCCGTGCTCAAGCTGCGGAACGCCCTGACCCTCTATCTTCGCCTGAAGAATACCGTCATTCCCGGCAACACCACCAACCTGCTGGCGGATGTCGCCCAGTTCCGGACTTTCGCGCAGGAATTTCGCGCCAAGTCCGCCGATCCAGAGGTGCGACAGAAAATGGTGACCCAGATCTTCAACTGGGAACTGGTGGAGAGCTTTGACGCCCCGCTGATCCTGCCGCCGACCGAAATCCTGCCCGGCCGCGAAGGCTGGTCCCGGATCGGTTCGGGCGT
>JBIIUN010000387.1:0-4924 GCA_044339945.1 Kapaibacterium sp. (SeqCode) | reverse complement strand
GTAGCGTTTCGCGATCTCGATCGCCTCGTTGATGCTGACGACGGGCGGAATGTCGTCGCGGTGGAGGATCTCGTGGATGGCCATCCGGAGAATGTTGCGGTCGACGATGGCGATGCGGTGAAGGTCCCAGTTCTGGGCGTAACGCTGGATGACGTCGTCGAGCGTGTTGCGCTGCTTGAGGACGCCCCGCACCAGCGCGTCGGCGAACATCCGGGTTGAGATTTCCTCGGTGGTTGGGGGCGGCAACTCGATGGAGGCGCCGTAGGTCGGCCCGGTCTGGGATTCCTGGATCGCGGCGATCCGGGCGGTGTCCCAAAACTGGTTGAGCGCCTCGTCGAGGTTGTCCGACGGGTTCATGTCATACTGGAACAGAAACTGGAGGGCCCGCTCCCGGGCCTCGCGACGTTTGCGCATGGGAGCAGCATGGCGGAGCGGCGCGGACTCCGGAAGCGGTTTTTCGCCCGGCTCCGGCTGCGTCCTGTGCCCCGAAAAGTCCACCCGGCACCGGCTTGGCTTCCCGCGGCCGGCTGTTACCGTCCCGCCATCGCCATGAAACTCGCCTCGCTGTCCTGGATCGGCCTCGCGTTGCCGCTGGCCCTCGCCGCCGCCGAGAAGAAACCCGTCGACACCTCGAAGATTCCCCTGCCGGTGCCGCGCAAGGTGGATTTCGTGAAGGAGGTTTACCCCCTGTTCAAGGAGTCCTGCATTTCCTGCCACGGCCCCGAGAAGCAGAAGGGCAAGTATCGCATGGACTCGAAGGAGGCGGCCTTCAAGGACACCGACTACGGTCCGACCATCGTCCCGGGCAAGAGCGCGGAAAGCTCGCTCATCCACATGTGCTGCAACCTCATCGACGAGATGATGATGCCGCCGCCCAGCGACAAGCCGGGCAAGTCCGAGCCCCTCACCGCCGAGCAGATCGGCATCCTGCGGGCGTGGATCGACCAAGGCGCCGAATGGGTGGCGGGCGCCGACAATTACGTGAAACCGGTGACCTTCGAGGCCGATATCAAGCCGATCTTCCAGCAGGCTTGCGGGGAATGCCACGAGGCCGCGGCGCCCAAGGGCGAATTTGCCGCCGTCAGCCTCGAAGCGGTGCTCAAGGGCGGCAAGGGCTACGGCAAGGTCGTCACCGCGGGCGACGTGAAGAAGAGTTCCCTGATCACCATTGTCTCCGGCCAGGACGAGGACTTGCCGCAGACCGAGAAACACAAGCTTCCGCCCAAGCAGATTGAGCTGGTGAAGAAGTGGATCGAGCAGGGGGCGAAGTAACTCGCCGGTCCCTCCGGGGTGATGAAGCGAGCCCTCGCCATCGCGAAGCTCGTGGGACGAACGGGATGCAACTGTGGATTCGGGTGCTACGCGGCTGAAGGCGGATGAATTGGCTTGGGAACTCCGAAAGGCGCGCTTGCTGCCCCGCCGCTCGCCGCCCACCCTGCCGGCGCTTCGATGCTCGCATTGCTCACAGGTCTGGCCGCCGGGTTTCTCCATGTCCTCAGTGGGCCGGACCATCTCGCGGCGGTAGCGCCGCTGGCCGTGCGGGGGCATCGGCGGGCTTGGGTGGCGGGCTTACGATGGGGGTTGGGCCATTCGGCCGGGGTCGCGCTGGTGGGTTTGCTGGCACTAGGACTCCGGGAGGTGTTTCCCATCGAGGCGGTCTCCGCGTGGAGCGAGCGTCTGGTCGGCGTGCTGTTGATCGGCATCGGGCTTTGGAGCGTGCGCAAGGCGTTGCAGGTCCAAATCCACGCCCACGAACACGCCCACGACGGCAGTGCGCATCAGCACGTCCATTTTCACGTGCCCGACCACGGCCACGAACACGCCGCCGCGCCGCACGTTCACACCCACGCCGCGTTCGGGATCGGGACGTTGCACGGCTTGGCCGGCAGTTCCCATTTCCTTGGTGTGTTGCCGTCCTTGGCGTTGCCCACGACAGCCCAGCGGATCGGTTACCTCCTGGCGTTTGCGGTCGGGACGGTGGCGGCAATGGCCGGTTTTTCCTCCGCGCTGGGCCTGTTGTCGGCCCGGTGGGGCGGCAACAACTATCGCCAGGCCTATCGCGGGCTCCTGTTCGCGTGCGCGGCGGCCGCGTTTGCGGTCGGCGGCTGGTGGATTGTCACCGCCTAATCGCGGCGCGTTCCGGGGCCGGCGGGCAAGTCGTTCAGACTCCAGTCATAGTCGGTGAACCGGACTTCGACCTTGGCGGTGCGAGCCAGTTCCGCCCGTTTATCCGCCGGCAGGAAGGGTGTCACAAACTGGATCATTCCGGCGGAATCGGCCCCGAAATCCCGCCCATACCAGTCGAAAATGGGGGACAGCCAGAGCACACCCGCCTTCGCGTCGAACCGATTCTTGGGCATGGTGCCGAGGAAAGCTCGGGCCTGATCGTCGAGTTGGGCGTCCAGTTTGGCGGCGACGTAGGGTTCCGCCCGTAGCGGCGGGCAGCCCTTGGCCGCGCAGACCAGCGCGAAATGGACTCGTGGCTCACGGAAGACGGGGCGGATCAGTTCGTGTTCGAGTTGGTCCAGCGAACGCACTTGGCCCGCCCACCGAACGACCGGCCGCTTCCAGGCGGCGCCGGGCAGCACACCGATGTTCCGGATACTGCGGAGCGGGTAGTGGTCAACGATCAGCCGGAGCGTCTGGGCATTGTAGAGGTTGAGCAGGAGGGCGAGGCGTTCGGCCTTGGGCCACTGCGCAAACTCAGGGGCGGGAATGCCCGCCAAACGGTCCAAGTAGGCGTCCAAGTCCGCCGGTTCCCGTTTCAGCCCGGCGTAGTTGACCGCTCCATTGGTCACGAAGCGGCCCAGCACCGTCCCCCATTGCGGGTGATTGGGATCGAACGGGCTGGCTTCGGCCCCGAAACAGGCGGTGCCCAAGGTCAAAACGAGGAACAGAATCAGGCGCCAGGCGAACACGGCGGCAGGGTAGGGGAAGACCGCGCGGGGGAAAGCCGGGTTGTGCCGCGGAGGTGTAGTTCGGCCGGTGACACGCAGATTTCCCAAAATTTGTTTCCCCGCGGCACGGGATTTGCCAACGTGACGGCATCATGCGTCTGTTTCGAATCGGTGCCGCCGGCCTCGCGGTGTTGGCCTGCTGGCTGGGCTGTCTGGCGGCGGATTTTCGCCTCATCACGGGTGATGTTTACAAGGGCACGCTCGCGGCCGCCGACAAGGACGGCCTCATTGTCCGGCTGGAGAGCGGCGAATACTCGCCGCGGGTGGACTGGGCGAAGCTGACCGATGAGACGCTCAATCAGCTGGTCAACGATCCGAAGGCAAAGCGGTTCGTGGAGCCGTTCATCGAACCGCCGCTGGAGGAAATCCAGAAGGCCACGACTGCGGCGCGCGAAATCGCGGTCCGTCAGCCTCAGCGCGTGGAATTGCCGCAGACGGGCAAGGGGCTTGGCGCCGCGCTGACGGCGCCGAATTCGCTGATCCTGTTGCTCGCCCTCTACGCCGCGAACCTCTACGGCGCCTTTGAAATTGCCCGGTTCAAGTGGCGGCCGGCCGCGTTGGTCTGCGGCTTGTCGGCTGTCCTGCCGATCGTCGGCCCGATCATTTTCCTCCTGACTCCCCGCCGGGTGGTCGAGGAACAGGAGAACGCCACCGAGGCGTCCATGGCCGACAAGGTGGTCTCCGCCGGCGCACCGCCGCCCCCTTCGGACGTGCCCCGCGGTGGCGCTGCCGCGGCCTTGGGGATTACCAAGGGCCATGCGGCCGCGGCCGGCCCCGACGCTGGGCCCAAAGTTTTCAAGCGGGGCGAAACGACCTTCAACCGCCGCTTTTTCGAGACCCAGTTCCAGAATTTCTTCCGCATGGTGGCCAGTGAGGCCGACCGCGACATGGTGATCGACGTCAGCGCCGGCAAGGGCAGCGTGGTGGCGTCCCGCATTTCCCGGATTTCGGCCAACGAAATCCACTTCAAGACGGCGAACCAACAGGAGATCGGAGTGAGTTTCGCGGAGATTTCCCAAGTCACCTTGCGCCACAAGGATGCCACCCACTGAACGGACCGGAGCTCAATCCTGACCCAAACTTCCTTGAAATATCGGGCTATTCTACTGTTCGGCGCCCCCGGGGCGGGCAAGGGCACCCAAGGCAAAATTCTCGGGCAGATTCCGAACTTCGTGCACTTCTCGTGCGGCGATGCGTTCCGCAACCTACGGGTGGATTCCCCGCTGGGACGCACGTTCGTCGAATACGCCGGCAAGGGGCATCTGGTGCCGGATGAGCCGACCATTGAGCTGTGGAAGAAGTCCATTGAAGCCATGGAGGTGACCGGCCGGTTCCACCCGGATGCCGACACCGTGTTGCTCGACGGGATTCCTCGGAATCCCAATCAGGCCCGCATCATGCAGGATCTCATTGATGTCGTGGCAATCTTCAACTTGTTCTGTCCCCAGGTGGAAAAACTCGTGGCCCGGCTGCAACGCCGCGCGCTCAAGGAGAACCGCCTGGATGACGCCAACGTGGACGTGATTCGAGCCCGGCTGGAAACCTACAAGCGGGACACTCGGGCCGTGCTCGAATGCTACGACCACCGGCTGATTCACCAGATTGATTCGACGCAGGAGCCGATGCACGTGCTGCTCGACATCCTCAAGATCGTCGCCCGGATTCCCAAACCGGCCATCAGCGATGGTGGCACCGTGTTTTCGGAAACCAAGGCATCCTGAGGTCGGCCATGGCGCCCATTCGTGTGGTCTTCATGGGCACGCCAGACTTGGCGCGAACGGTCCTGTGTGCGCTGGCCGAAGATACCCGCTTCCAGGTCTTGGCCGCGGTGATTCAGCCGGACAAACCGACCGGCCGCGGCCTGCAACTCACTCCGCCGCCCGTCAAGGTCGAGGCCTTGGCCCGGGGGATTCCGGTGCTCCAGCCCCTCAAGGCACGTGAGCCGGGCTTCCTGGACCAGCTCCGGG
>JBIIUN010000386.1:0-4953 GCA_044339945.1 Kapaibacterium sp. (SeqCode) | reverse complement strand
TGTGCCGGCCCCGGATCCACGCCTTGAGCGGCAGGTTGTCGATTTCCACCTGGTCGGGAAACGGCCACGGGCGGAAACTCAGCTTGGCATATTCCGCGTCGAACCGTGGCTGGCTGGTGTCGCCTTCGTCGGGCTTCAGCGTCCCGAGGACGGTCCGTTCAAAGTCGGCCCACGCCCGTTTCGTCTCGGCGAAGACCACCGGGCGGGTGACGGCCGCGATGCGGTCGATGTCGGCGTAGAGGGTCGCGGGCACAAACACGTTGGTCAGCAACTCCGCGCAGATCGCCCGATACTTCGGCCCGAGCACGGGATCGCCCACGCAGCGTTCGACGAGCTGATTGGGGTCCGCGTTCGGGCGCAGGATGCTGGTCTGCATCTGGTAGCGCGACGGGCCGGAAACAGGGTGCATGCCGAAGGCTTCGTTCAGGTCCCACGGGATGAAGTTCGCGCGCCGCGTAGCCGTGGCCTGGAAGAGGTAGTAGTTGTGCCCGTTGCCGATGAACGAATCCACGTTGGCCAGGATGGCGTTCAGTGCCACGAACCGGAGGAACGGTTCGGGCTCCAGGTAGTCCGGCAGCCGGCTCGCGAATTCCTCGGGCTTGGGCTCGCGGAGGTAGCGCACGAACTCGATGAACCGCTGGGCGTCCTCCGGTTGGCCGTCCTGCTTGGGCTGATACCGCTCCTGGTAATTGCCCCAGTCGTCCCCGAAGTAACCCAGGCCGCGCATCATCTCGGGCTTGAGCAGCAGGCCGTCCTTGGCGCCGAAGTTCCGCTTCAGGAAGTCGCCCTCCACCGCCTCGACCAGCGTGTAGAGGCCGAGATGCTGTTTCTCCACCCGGCCGGTGATCGTCAGGTAAACCTGCGCAAACGCGGTCCGCGGCGCCGGCAGGCCGGCCCGACGGAACAACTCGTAGGCCAACGCCTCGCGCATCTGCGTGGCATCATTGACGTTGTTGTTGAGGTAAACTTCCTCGACCCCGAGCAGCCGGCGGCCCTTGGCCCCGCGGTTGAAATCCAGCTTCAGCGGCCGCTTGTAGCCGTTCGGGGCACGGGCGACGGAGCTGACGCCCTTGGTGCGCACCGCCACGTTCGTGAACTGCTGGCCGGCCACCTCCACCACGCATTGGCTCCACGGATACTTCGAGTTGCCGCCGGAAGGGGAACCCGCTGCCGGCGAGGAACGGGATGCCTCACTGCCGCCGAAGAGGCCGCGCAGCAGGCCGTCGACTGGACCTTCGCCATGGCCGTTGCCCCCGCCGTTGCGCTGGACCACGCCGCGGGCGACGACCCGCTGCCAGTCGGCCGGCGTGAAAGTCAGGTGAATCGTCCACAGGTTGGTCAGCCCGAATAGGCCGGCGTGATTGGTGGTTCCGGCGGGCGCGGCCGCGCCGGCCAGCACGGTCGAGAGCACGAGCGCAAGCAGGCAAAGGAGGCGGCGTTTCATGGACAGCAAAGGGGAGACCCGAACCGCCCGGGAATGTTTCGGGGAATTCAGCCGTGGCAATGACCAAACGCGGGGACCGCCGCTAACCATTACGCGCCGCGGCTATGGCTGCGCGGCAGCGCAGCCCCACCCAGGTAGGGCGGAGCTGCCGCTCCGCCGCCCAGTATCGGCAAATAATCGGGCGCCATAAGCCGCTTAGCGCGGCCGAAGTCGCGTCCACCGGAGCCCGCCCCGCCGTCTTGCCGGTTGACCACGGCAGCCCGGCTGGCGATGAAGAGTGCCGGGCCGGCCAAGATTCCCCGGCGGGCCCGCCTCCCCCAGTCCCGCCTATGGAAGGATTCTCCGAACTCGCGACCCGCCAGCCGATCGCCCACGCGATCCTGGTCCTGTCCGTCGTGGTCGTCACCGGCCTGTCGGTCGGCGGCCTGAAATACCGCGGCATCGGGCTGGGCGCCGTGGGCGTGCTCTTTTCCGGCATCGTTGCCGGCCACTTCGGCTGGGTGATCGAGCATTCCGTGCTGCACTTCGTGAAGGAGTTCGGGCTCATCCTGTTCGTCTTCACCATCGGGCTCCAATTGGGCCCGGGCTTCTTCGCCGCGCTGCGGCGCGACGGCCTGGCGTTGAATTCCCTCGCCGCGCTCACGGTGCTGTTGGGCGGCGGGATCACGGTGCTGCTCGCGCAGTTCGGCATCAATCCATTCGCCGCGCTGGGCCTGTTCTCCGGCGCAACCACCAACACGCCGTCGCTCGGTGCCGCGCAGCAGACGCTCGAAACGTTGTCGGCGACAACCAAGGTCCACTCCGACCTGCCGGCGCTCGCCTACGCCGTCGCGTATCCGGTGGGCATCCTCGGGATCATCGGCTCGCTGCTGATCCTGCGCGGGCTCTACCGGATCAATCCCGAGGCGGAAGCCGCCGCGTTCCACCGCGAACGTCACGCCGGCATCGAGCCGCTGGCCCGCGTCAATCTGGTCGTGGAAAACGCCAACCTCGCGGGCGTGACGCTCGGCGCGATTCCGGGCCGGCGCGAAACCGGCGTGGTGATTTCCCGGTTCCGCCGCGCCGGCGAAACGCTGGTGACCAATGCGTCGGACGAAACGGCGGTCCAATTGGGCGATATCCTGCTGGCCGTCGGCACGGCGAAGAACCTGGAGCAGTTCCAGCGCGTGGTCGGCCGCCGCAGCGACGTGGACCTCATGAAGACGCCCGGCCCGATCACGTTCCGGCGCGTGCTCGTGACCCGGCGGGACGTGCTGGGCAAGACGGTGGACGAACTCGGCCTCGACCAGCTCTTCAACGTCACGGTCACCCGCGTGACCCGCGCCGACATCGAGATGACCGCGGTGCCGGAACTGCGGCTCCAATTCGGCGACCAGCTCTATCTCGTCGGCGACGAGGAAAGCCTGAAGAAGGCTGAGCACGCCGTCGGCAATTCGCTCAGGGAGATGAACGCCACCCACTTCGTGCCGGTGTTCACCGGGATTGCGCTGGGCGTCCTGGCCGGGTTGGTGCCGATCCAGTTCCCGGGCCTGCCGGTGCCGGTGAAGCTCGGCCTCGCCGGCGGCCCGCTGGTGCTGGCGATCCTGCTCGCGCGCGTCGGCCACTTCGGGCCGCTCGTGTGGCACATGCCGGTGACGGCCAACCTCGCCTTCCGCGAACTCGGCATCACGCTGTTCCTCGCGTGCGTCGGCCTCGGCGCCGGCGAGAAATTCTTCGCGACCGTTTTTGCCGGGACTGGCCTCGCGTGGCTGGGCGCTGCGACGCTGATCACAATGGTGCCGTTGCTGCTGATCGGCATCTTCGCCCGGAGCCGGCTGAAGCTGAACTACATGTCCATCTGCGGCCTGCTCGCCGGCAGCATGACCGATCCGCCGGCGCTGGCCTTCGCGTCGTCCATCAGCAAGTCCGACGCCCCGAGCGTGGCCTACGCGACGGTGTATCCGCTGACGATGCTGCTGCGCATCCTCGGCGCCCAGATACTGGCCTTGGTGCTGTGCGGCTGAAGGCGCGGCCCGCCTCGTTCGAAGTCACTTCAGCGGCGCGGCGTGCCCGTCGAGGAACACCACGTTCTTCACGCCGTTGGTGCCGCCGCCGTGGAAGTTCTCGTAGTCGTAGAACATCGGCGTGCGTTCCATCGGCAGCTCCGTCCAGCGGACCTTCACGGCCTTGAGCGGCTTGTCGTTCAGTTGCTCGTTCCACTCGTAGCTGGAGCCTTCCTTCTGGAAATAGCCGGGCCGGTCCAGCAGGCAGCGGAACACGGACTTCGCGGTCGCCGAAGCCGCTCCCGTCGGCGAACCGCCGGCGTAACTTGCGAGCACGTCCACGATGCGCGGATCCGGATTGGCGGGATCGGTCGGCTGGCTGGGCACGCGTTCCGCCACCGGCAGGCGATCGCCGTGGTCGCCGGCGTAAACCGTCGTGGCCAGCCCGAGCTGACGCAGGTTGTTGAGGCAATAGACATCGTTGGCCTTGGCCTTGGCGCGGCCGAGGGCGGGCGTGAGCAGGCTGGCGAGAATTCCGATGATGGCGATGACCACCAGCAATTCGACGAGGGTGAAGCCGCGGCGGGCCCGGGCGGAGACTGGGCGAGACGAAGTGTTCATGGGCGGTAATGAGTTTGGAGTGGGCACGGGGCGAAAGTTCAGCGGCCGGCCTGGGCGCGTTTCCGGGCGAGGCGTTGGGCGTCACGTTCCACCCGCTGCTGGGGCGTGGAATTCTTGAGACTGGTCATCATCCGGTTGAGGGCGGCTTCCTGGCGGGCCGGGTCCGCTTCCATCTGGGCACGCATTTGTTCCATCGCCTGACGCTGCTCGTCGGTCAGGGCGGGCCGCTCTGGCCGGGGCGTTCCCTCGGCCTGGGCCAATTGCGAACCGGGTCCCGGGCCCTGACGCCGACCTTCGAGGACATAGAGGCGGGTCCAGCGGCGATGCAGCTTCTTCGCCACCGCGGCGACGGCGTCCGGCAGATTGAGCCCGGCTTCGTTCAGCGTGACATGCAGCGCCGTGCTGTCCTCGGCAACGACGCGGGCGCCCGACTGCCGCCGGATGCTCTGGCCCGCCGCCGTTGCGGTGGCGTTGGTCAGCGCCAAAGTGATCTTCGCCTCAGCGGTCGAAGCCAGTTCGGCGCCGGGACCGAAGCCGGGGCGGCCCATTCCGGCCGATTCCGGGCGGAAGCCGACCGGTTGCGCCTCGCTGCCGGATCGGCTGGGCCGGGCATTCCAGTTCGTCCAACCCGGCACAACAACACCCGCCCCGGCCGTCGCCACTGTGCGCGCGGCGGCGAGCGACTTCCGGGAGGAATACAACGGATAGACGGCGGTCCACCGGCCGTTGATCTGCTCATTGAGGATGTTGAGGACCACTTCCAGCGGCTGGTCCTGCACGCGCAACGTGATGGCGCCCTCGACTTCGGGACCAACCAGCACCGGCTCCCAGGTCTGCCAGCGCAACTTGGCGGCGACCTCCCGCACCGGCAGGGCGCGGACGTCGAGCGTGACGAGATCCCGATGG
>JBIIUN010000385.1:0-4960 GCA_044339945.1 Kapaibacterium sp. (SeqCode) | reverse complement strand
CGCCAAAATCCTGTGGGAAGCCGGCGAGCCGACGGTAGTATGGCGCCCGGTCAGCTCGGAGCAGATCCGCGAAAACTTCTACGACGATACGCTTCGGACCTCGGCCAACGACCCGGAAGTCGAAGGAAAACGCTTCCACACGCCGATCAGTTTCCTCCGTGAGGTCGCCGAGGCTCCCGCCGAGAATGCGTCGCCGGCACCCGCGGGATTTCTCTTTCATTGGACCCGCAGCGGCTCCGGCGTGCTCGCCCAGATGTTGGCGTCCAGCTACGACCACCTGGTCCTGAATGAGTTCCAGCCGATTGACGCCCTGCTCCGTTGCCAGCTTTGGGACGCCCGGGCCACGCCGGAATGGCGCCAGGAACAGTTGCACTGGCTCCTCCTCGCCACCGCCCGGGCCACCCCGCACCGCACCCGGCTGTTGGTCCGCTTCGAATGCTGGCACGTCCTCCAGCTGGCGGTGATCCGCGCAGCGTTCCCCCAAGTCCCCTGGATTTTCCTCTACCGCGATCCCTTGGAGGTCCTGGCCTCGCATGAACATCGCTGCGGCTCCCAGCTGGTCCCGGGCGAACTGGAGCCGGAGCTGTTCGGCTGGGAACTGGGCGACATCATGCGCCGGCCCTTCGCGGTCCATTGGGCGAAAGTCCTCGCCGCCTTCGGCCAGGCTGCCCTCGACGGACTGGGCCAAGGTCGCGGATATCTCCTCAACCACTCCGAGCTTCCCGACGCCGCCTACGACGGCGTGTTGCGCGCCTTCGGTATTCCGCGGACCTCGGACTTGCTCGCCGTGATGGCCAAGACTGCGCGCTACCATCTCAAGGATCCGAAAACCGTCGCGCCCAACGCCTCCGCCCAGCGACTGCAGGACGAACTGCCCGACCACGCGCGGGCCGTGGAAACCCACCTCGCCGAACTTTACCGGCAGTTGGAAGCCGCCCGCGCCGGAGACTTCGGGGTGCCGGTTCACGCGGAGCTTTGAGTTTAGCCGGAATCCTTCCGGGAGTCCCGGTTGCTCCCCTGCCCGCTTCCGCCACAGTCGCGCCGCGCATGTCCGCGAAGTTCAAACTGCATTCCGCCTACCAGCCCGCGGGCGATCAGCCGACCGCCATCGCCAAGCTGAGTCAGGGCACGACCGCGGGCGTGAAACATCAGGTGCTTCTGGGTGTAACCGGTTCCGGCAAGACGTTCACGATGGCCAACGTCATCGCCCACGCCAACCGGCCCACGCTAATCATCTCGCACAACAAGACGCTCGCGGCCCAGCTTTACAGCGAGTTCAAGGGTTTCTTCCCCGACAACGCCGTCGAATACTTCGTCAGCTACTTCGACTACTACCAGCCTGAGGCCTACATCCCGCGCACCGACACGTTCATCGAGAAGGATTCCGCGGTGAACGACGAGATTGAGCGGCTCCGGCTGTCCACGATGAATTCGCTGTTGGGCCGACGCGACGTCATCGTCATCGCCAGCGTCTCGTGTATCTACGGCATCGGCAGCAAGGAGGATTACGAGGCCATGGTCATTCCCCTCCGCGTCGGCCAGAGCATCACCCGGCTCCAGTTGCTGGAACGTCTCGTCGCCCTCCAGTATCAGCGCAACGACTTCGACCTCACCCGCTCCAAGTTCCGAGTCCGCGGCGACGTCATCGAACTCCATCCCGCCTACACCGAGGACGCCCTGCGCATCGAGTTCTTCGGCGACGAGATCGAGCGCATGAGCCGCTTCGATCCCCTCACCGGCGATGTCGCCGAGACGCTGGTCGCGGCCAATGTTTTTCCGAGCAAGCAGTTCGCCACCCCCGAGGAGAAGACCAAACGCGCCATCCTCGCCATCCGCGAGGAACTCGGGAACCGCATCGCGGAGTTCGAGAAGCAGGGCAAGCTGCTCGAAGCCCAGCGGATCAAGATGCGCTGCGAATTCGACCTCGAACAGCTGGAGGAACTCGGCTTCTGCTCGGGAATCGAGAACTATTCCCGGCACATCTCCGCCCGCCCGCCCGGTTCTCGGCCTGGCACCCTGCTCGACTTCTTCCCCGCCGATTACCTGCTCATCGTGGACGAATCGCACGCCACCCTCCCGCAGATTGGCGGCATGCACGCCGGTGACATGGCCCGCAAGACCGTCCTGGTCGAACACGGCTTCCGGCTGCCCAGCGCGCTGGACAATCGACCGCTCAACTTTGAGGAGTTCCGCGGCCTCGTGAACCAGGCCGTCTACGTCAGCGCCACGCCGGGCCCGCTCGAAATGGGCTGGGCCACGCCCGCCAACGTCGCCGAGCAAATCGTCCGGCCCACCGGCCTCATCGACCCCGAGATCGTCATCAAGCCCCTCGGCGGCCAGATCGACGACTTGCTGGAGGAAGTGCGTCAGCGGTCCGATTCCCGGCAGCGCACCCTGGTCACGACGCTCACCAAACGCACCGCCGAGGAACTCACCGACTACCTGCGCGACCTCGGCGTCAATGTCCGCTACCTTCACAGCGAAATCGACGCCATCGAGCGCGTCGAAATCCTCCGGGCGCTCCGCAAGGGCGAGTTCGACGTCCTCGTCGGCATCAACCTGCTCCGCGAAGGGCTCGACCTGCCCGAGGTTTCGTTGGTCGCGATTCTCGACGCCGACAAGGAGGGTTATCTCCGCAGCGCCACCAGCCTCATCCAGACCGCCGGCCGCGCCGCCCGTCACCTCAACGGCAAGGTGATCCTCTACGCCGACGTTATGACGCAGAGCATCCAGAAGTTCCTCGCCGTCTCCAATTATCGCCGCCAGAAGCAGGTCGCCTACAACCTCGAACACGGCATCACCCCGCGCAGCGTGACGCGGGCCGTGGACGAAAGCCTCGGCAGCCAACCGCAGGGGCGGGCCGCTGCCGCCGCCGCGCTCCATGAAAGCGTCGAGCAATTCGACTTCACGGAAACCATCCGCGAACTCGAGGGCGAAATGGTCGAGGCCTCCAACAACTTGGAGTTCGAGAAAGCCGCCCTGCTCCGCGACCAGATCCGCGAGCTGAAAAGCCGGATCAGCGGCGCCGAAATGAAGACGCCCGGCGCCGGCGCCCGGGCCGTCAGCTACACCGAGAAATCACGCGGACGCGGACGCGGGAAACGCCGATAACTGCCAGCGGTTCGCGCCCGAATTGGGCGCCTTGTCCGGCGGGTTGCCGAGTCAACTCACCCCGCTACTCGGGCCGGCGAAGCCGCCAGAATTGCGGGGCATTCACCTCAACGCTTGGAGCGGACTGCGAGGGTGGCGTGCCTGGGCTGGTGGTCCTCAGCCAACGAACTTCTTGCCACGTTTTCAGATCGGGGGATTTCTCCAGGACGAACAATTCACCGTTGGCGCCGTAGATTTCGAATCCACTGATACCGTTCCTAGCTAACCGCTCCCAATCGAGGCGAGGGGTGAAGTCTGCATCCACGACGTCCGGGATGCCGTCGGAATCCTCGTCCTGCGGCGGGAACAACGAGAGGTGGAAACGTCCGACCGGTGACAGCTCGCCGACCGGTAACATCCCAACCTCGCCGGCAAACTCGCGGCGAACCGGATCCCACGCCAAGGCGACGGCACCCAACCGCAAGGCCGCCTCGGCGGCGCCCGACGGCGCCAAGTCGATCGCGGGGAAGTCCAAGCTCGACGCACCCAGCCCGGGAGTGAAGGTGGTGTCCGCGGTCCAAGCGCCCGACGGCGCGGTCGGGGCGGTCGTCTGGAGGCTGACCGTCATCCGCCGCGTGACACGGTCAAATCGGCCGACGCCCGTCAACTCCGCGGCCGTCCAGGTGCCGGAGTAAGTCCGGTTATCCACGCGAACCTGATACTCTCCGGTGGCCGCGCCCGCGGTTCGGATCAGCACCACCTCCCCCTGCGAATTCTCCGACGTTGTCCCGGGGGCAGAGATCTGCTCGGCCTGGATCGAAACCGCGACATTGGTCCTGGCTTCGAGCTGCCGACGCAGCTCCGGCGATGAGAACTCCACCCTGCCAGCGCTGCTCCCCATGAGATAAGCGCCCCGCCACGAGGAGGGCTCGCCCGCCACGAGCCGGACATTCGCCGACGTCAGCTGGGCCAGCTCGGCCTCAGGTCCGGCAGCCGAATTCGTCCGGTCTGGATCGTGGAACGCCAGGACCGCCCCCGCGGCGTTAGTGCCGGGCGAAAAGCGCAGGTCCAAGGCAGCGAGATTCCACGCCACCTCCGGGGCATACCGGACGTTGAACGCCTTCGACAGGGACGTGGATTGATACAGGCCATTGCCGTCCTGGCTGGCCCAAACACTCACCCAACCTTCACCGGTCACGGTCACTCGGTTGCTGGAGACCGTGGCCGGGCCGGAGACACTCACGGTGACCGGCAGCCCGACACTGCTCGTCACGGAGAAAGTGGTGGGGCGAAACCGGGAAATCAGTTCCGGCACTGGTTCATGCGCCAGGGTTTGCGCGGCCGGATAAACGTAAACGGAAGTCCGCAGTATCACGGGTTCCAGCCAACCCGCCCCGGCCTGGGTCAGCTCCAGGATCACCTCGCCAACACCGCTGACCTGCAATTCATCGTTCACGATCCGTCCCGGACCAGTCACCCATTGCCAGCGAACCGGCAGGCCACTGCTGCTCTGCGCGGACAGGGGAATAGGCTTGGTCGAATACGGAACCGAAGTTGGCAACGTATGGGTGATTTGCTGATCGACGAAGCTTCGGATCCGCACGACGGAAACTCCGAAACCACCCGCGACGTAGGCATAATCGCCGGCGATTTCAACGTCCAGAGGACTGCCCGTCAGCAGGACCGGCTGCGACTCCAGGGTCGGCGCAGAAACATTCGCCACGCCGTAGGTCGTCAGCGAGTTCGATGAGGCAATGTGGGCTCGCCGGTCCCGAACCCGGACTGCCCAGACCGCTCCACTCTCCCACCGGGAGAGGAGATCCGGCGCTGACGGATTCTTGACGTCTACCACGAGCAACCCCGTCGCGTG
>JBIIUN010000384.1:0-4988 GCA_044339945.1 Kapaibacterium sp. (SeqCode) | reverse complement strand
CTATGGCAACGCCACCGCCTATTGCGTCGCGGTCAACGCCAGCAGCTCCGTCTGGACGGCCGGGTTCTCGTTGTTCCCGCCGACCGCGGCGGCGCTCGACTTCGGTGACCTGCGTTACGAGTGGCCGGACCTGCGCGGCTACAACATCGGCAACCTGTTCGGCGACCTGGCCACGTTCTACGTCGCGCGACTTTCGGCGGACACCACGCCGGCGACCGCGGAAGTCACCTTCGAACTGCCTGCTCCCGGCAGCAATACGTTGCGGCTCACCTGGCCGGCCGGCTATCGCCTGCAACATCGCGAGACGCTCTACACGGGCGACTGGGAAACCCTCGACGTCACCTCGCCCTACGATGCCGCGCTGACGGCGGGGCAGGGCTACTTCCGGGTGGTGCCGTAACGGCGAACCATTCATCGCGGCTGGCTGTCCCTCTCCTGAGCTTCAATTTCGTCCTGACCCCGTGGCGAATCGACAAACTCAGAGGCGGTGCAAAGCAGCGTTAGCGAACCAACCGCTTCCAATGCGGCGCGGTGAAGTGAACCGCTGAAAATGGACCGCAGCCTGCATTTCAGGCGTTTGAATTTTCAGCCCTTCAGGAAGCCGGCGGTCTCTTTTCATGATAGCAAAGGAACTCTGAAATCTCGTGGTGGCCCTTGTGGCGAGCGATACACTCGGCAGTAAGCTGGGCGTAGCCGCCGTGCAGACCGACTTCAGCGCCCGCCGCGACCAACGCCCGCACAATCGGGAAGAACCCGTGGCGGGCTGCAATCGTCAGTGGGGTGTCGAACGTGTCGTAGTCACTGAAAACGTCCGGGTCGGCCTCGGCGCGAAGAAGTGCATGCACGGCGTCGGTGTGACCGCCGCGAACGGCATACATGAGCGCGGTGTATCGTTGGCCGGACTGAAGTTCCAAGTCGGCCTTGCGCTCAATGAGACTTTGCGCGGCCTCAGTGTGTCCCTGCATCGCCGCATACATGAGCGCCGTGACGCCGTGACTGTCTTGGGCGTCGATGTCGCAAGGCAGCGTGAGCAGGCGGGCAACCTCGTCAGCGTCGCCGTTGTAGGCGGCGGACATTAACTCGGTCTGCGCTCTCTCAGGGCTGTAAGGGTATGCGGACATGTCGAGCCCGTAGTCAGCCAAACGGTTAGGTGAACCCCAATTCTGCGATCCTGCTCTGACGACTGGACTCAGCCTAATGTCCGTTAACCCCCTGTCGAGTCGCCCGCCGCCCGGGCCAGTTTCTCCGCCGCCGCCATCACCGTGCGCACCGGCACGCAGGCTTGCACCGCCTTGTCGCGGCACGCGTCGAATTCCGGCGCCACCTGAACGATTTCGCCGTCGAGGCGGCCCAGCTTCACCGGCACTTCGCCGAACTCGGTCTTCACCCGCACGAACTCGCGCCGGAGCTTCCGGCGTTCGGCCAAGGTGCGCCGCACGCCAAAGGCGCTGGTATGCCGGAGCAGGCGTTCGGTGAAGCGGTCGGCGTCGGCCGCGGCGCACAGCACGGTCAGCAGCACGCCCGGCCGGTTCTTCTTCATCTGGATGGGCGTGTGGAAGACGTCGAGCGCGCCGGCCTTGAGCGTGGATTCGACGAAGTGGCCGAGGATCTCGCCGCTGACGTCGTCGAGGTTGGTTTCGAGCACGGCGACCGTGTCGGTTTCCCAGTCGTGTTCCGCCGCGGTGTCCGGGGCATCGGCGAGGACGGCGCGGAGCACGTTGGGGCGGGTGTGGTTGTCGCGGGTGCCCAGGCCGTAGCCGACCTTGCGGGCGACCAGGCCGGTCATGGGGCCGAACGTCTCCGCGAACTCGGCGAGCAGCGCGGCGCCGGTGGGCGTGACGAGTTCGTGGGGTTCCTCGCACTGCGTCACCGGGATGCCGCGGGCGCCGAGGATTTCCAGGGTGGCGGCGGTCGGCACCGGGAAGCGACCATGCGCGCAGCGAACCCAACCGGTGCCCTCGACGACCGGGGCGGCGAGCACGCGCGGTTTCCCGAGCAGTTCCAGTGCGAGACAGGCGCCGACGATGTCCACGATGGAGTCCACCGCGCCGACTTCGTGGAAGTGAACCTGTTCCGGCGGCACGCCGTGGATCTTGCCCTCGGCCACGGCGACCCGACGGAACACGGCCACGGAGCGTTCCTTGACCCAGTCGGACAGCGTGCTGGCGTGGATCAGCGCCTGGATGGCGGCGAAATCCCGGCTGTCGTCGTGGTGATGGGGGTGCCCGTGGTCGTGGTCGTGCGGATGGTCGTGGGTGTGGTCGCAACCGTGGCCGCAGTCGGCGCCGGCTGCGTGCGGGTGTTCGTGGGAGTGGGCGGCTTCGAGGTGAACGTCGAACTTGGTGCCGGCGATGCTGGACTTCGTGCCGCGGCCGACATGCAGGTGGTAGCCATCGAGCTTCAGCCGGCGGAGGCCGCGTTCCAGTTCGCGGAAATCAACGCCGAGGTCCAGCAGCGCACCGAGGAACATGTCGCCGCTGATGCCGCTGAAAACGTCGAGGTAAAGGGTCTGCATGGCGGCCGGAGAGTGGCGGGGAATTCCGGTCAGGCAAAGCCCTTCGGGCGCGGGGCGGCCCGGTCCGTCGGCACCGATTTCCGGAGGTTCACCGCGAAGGCAAGGTAGCGACCCGGGGCTTTGTCGGCTGGGGATGTCGTGTCGCAGTGCGATTTTGGAGTGCGGCGGCAAGACGCCGCTTTGGCTTCGCGGTGGTCATGAGTCGGGCCGCAAGGATGTTTCGAAGGTGAAGCCAAAGCGCCGGCATGCCGGCGCAGTCCAGATTTCGGACGAGGTGGCTAACGCCGCTTGAGGTCGTGCATCGTGGCCCGCTTCACTTCGCGGTCCGATTCGCGCTTCTTGATGTCGTCGCGCTTGTCGAACTCGGCCTTACCCTTGCCGACGGCGAGTTGGACCTTCACGCGGTGGTTCTTCCAGTAGAACGACAGCGGGACCAGCGTGTGGCCCTTGATCTTGGACCACTCTACCAGTTTCCGGATCTCGTTCCGGTTGAGCAGGAGCTTCCGCTTGCCCTTGGGGGCGTGGTTGAACTGGTTGCCATGTGAATACTCGTCGATGTGCGAGTTGTGGAGCCAGACCTCATCCTTTTCCACCCGGGCGAAGGCGTCGGTGATCTGGCCCTTGCCGGCGCGCAGGGCCTTCACCTCGGTGCCATGCAGCACGATGCCGGCCTCGTAAGTGTCGAGGATGTGGTAATCCCGGCGGGCTTTGTGGTTGGAGAGGATGTCGGCCATAAACGCAAACAGCCGGAGAGCGTCGCCCTCCGGCTGCCTAAAAACTGGGCGCTGACCTCAGGCGGCAGCCGCGGGAGCGGCCGCGGCGGCGGCGCGGCGACGGCGCTTGGGCGCGGGAACGGCGACGGGGATGGCCACGCCGGCGTCGTCGAGGTATTCGACCCCGATCTTGTCCTCAATGATCTCCAACAGGGCGACGTCCGCGGCGCCCATGGTGGCGTCCACGTCCACCAGCGGACGCGAAATGCCGCCGCCGCCGCTGTTAAGCTGGCGCACACGGCGCGACACCATGTTAATCAGCACGTGCGGGTTACCGATTTTTTCGAGGGCTTTGCGACAGAGTTCGACGTTCATGACTAATTCTCCACGGACGGAGCGGCGCAAAGTATGGGATGGCGGGCTTCCGGCAATAGATTTTTCTGGGCAATCTGCCGTCGGGAACCCGGTTCCGGACGCAAAAACCGATTGCATCACCCGGCTCCTCTGCTACACACCCCGCTCCGTTCGGCCCGGCCAGCGGGTTAAACACAGCTTTCAAAAGGTTTATGTCTCAACACAGAAGTCTTCGCGCGGCCAGCTCGGCCGGCGGTTCCAAGCGCAGCGTGCTCAAGCGTTTTGAGCGGGTCGCCCTCCTCAAGGGACGGGGCCAGTGGAAGGAAGGGGACCGCATCACGGGTCTCCGCAAGACCAAGCCCCCGGAGTAAGCACCCGGCCGTCATCGGTCCCCGATTGCCAATTGCGGCCACCGGCGAACTGGTGACCCGATTGGCAATTGCCGTTTTACCCCCCAGCTTACCGATGGTCCGTCTCCAGAAATACCTCGCCGATGCTTCCGTGGCCTCCCGCCGCGCCGCGGAACGCCTCATCACCGACGGACTTGTCTCGGTCAACGGCAAGATCGTGACGGAGCTGGGGACCAAGATCGATGAGGCTTCGGCCCGGGTGGTGGTCGATGGCGCCGTGGTGCGGCCGCGCCGCAAGATCTACGTCGCCTTGCACAAGCCCCGGGGTTTCATCTGCACGAAGCACGACCCTGAGAGCCGCAACGTGGTCGGCGATCTCCTGCCTATCGAATGGGCGAAGGCGCTGCATCCGGTCGGGCGCCTCGACTGCCACAGCGAGGGGCTGATCTTCCTGACGAATGATGGCGACCTGACGCTGCGCCTGACCCATCCCCGCTACGGCATCCACAAGCACTACCGGGCGACCATCGTTGGCAAGCTGCAACCGGAAGACCTCCGCCCGTTCACCGCGGGCATCCGGCACGAAGGCGACCTGCTCCGCGCGGACCGGGTTCACCTCGTCTCGTCGAACAACTCCCACAGCATCGTGGAACTCGAGTTGGGCGAAGGGAAGAACCGCGAGGTCCGGCGCATGTTCGAAGCCATCGGGTTCGAGGTGGAGCGGCTCCAGCGCACCCAGATCGGCCGGATCCGGCTCGGCGAACTGCCTCTCGGAAAATACCGGATACTGACCGAGCACGAGATCAAATCACTCTTGCAGGACACCGAAGGCGCCCGAATCTGACGGCGTCATGGTTGACGTCGTCCTGCGCTCCTCTTCCGGTTTCCGTTCTCAGTTTCGCTCGTTGCTTGCCGTGGCCGCCCTGGTGCCGGCGCTGGCCGGCTTCGCGGAATCCAGTGCCCGGGTCAAGGCCGACCGGACCAACGTCCGCGCCAAACCCTCCTACGACGGCGAAGTGCTCGGCACGCTGCGGCGCGGCTCCGAGGTGAAGGTGT
>JBIIUN010000383.1:0-5011 GCA_044339945.1 Kapaibacterium sp. (SeqCode) | reverse complement strand
CGGACGCTGCATCACCGCCAGCCGCAGGCGCGGGTGCTGCTTCTGGGCCTCTTCCCGCGCGACGCCCAGCCGGACACGAAACACCGGCGCAGCATCACCGACATCAACGCCCGTCTCGCGCAGTTGGCCGACGGACGGGCGGTGCGGTTCCTCGACTTGGGCGGGAAATTCCTGAGCCCGGACGGCACTCTCGCGCGGGAGATCATGCCGGACTTCCTGCACCTTTCGGAAAAGGGCTATTCCCTCTGGGCCGAGGGGATGGAGCCGGTGCTGGCGGAAATGCTCGCCCGCTGACGGCAATGCGGCTTGTCGCCCGGCGCGGGGCGGGCTTTGCTGTGCTCAGGCTCGCCAAAAACTTCCGCCCATGAACTCCCGCCCTAACTGCGCCCCGACCCGGTCGGCCTTCACTCTGATCGAATTGCTCGTGGTCATTGCCATCATCGCCATCCTGGCGGGCATGCTGTTGCCGGCGCTCGGCAAGGCGAAGACGAAGGCGCAGGGCGTGCAATGCCTCAACCACACCAAGCAGCTGCAACTGGCGTGGCTGATGTATGCCGAGGACAACCTGCAACGCCTCGTGCTGAACGGCACCGGCGACCAGAAGGGTTGGGTGGCCGGTTGGATCATGGGCAACACGCCCGACGCCACGAACGTCAACTTGCTCAAGCCACCCAACGGGCTGCTCTGGCCCTACAACCAGTCCGCCGGCATCTACCGCTGCCCGGCCGACCGCAGCACGGTGAAGCTGGGCTCGCGGACGTATCCGCGGACCCGCAGCGTCTCGATGAACGGCTTCATGAACGGGCAGAGCTGGCACACGGACCTGATGGCGAAGTCGTGGCGCACCTTCCGCAAGCTCACCGACATCCCCGCGCCGAGCCAGATGTTCGTCTTCATCGACGAACGCGAGGAAAGCGTGGACGACGGTTACATCCTCGTGGCCATGGAGCCGGACAACGTCTGGGGCAACCTGCCGGCGGTCTATCACAACGGCGCCGGCGGGCTGAGTTTTGCCGACGGCCATTCGGAGATCCACCGCTGGCTGGATCCGGACACACTGCGGAAGGGCACCGCCGGCACCCGCAAGGCGCCCCGGGATGTTCCGTGGATCCAGGAACGCGCCTCCGCGCGGGTCGGCCCGTAACGGAGCGCGGACGCCTTCGTCCGCCCGGACTTCCGGCTCCACGGGCCGTGACCGGAATCCAATCCCGTCGGTGAGTGGTCACTGGTGCTTCGCGCGGACGAGGGCGTCCGCGCTCCCCTCCGACGTCCGGCTCCGGCTAGGGCCGGAGATGCTTCACGAAGAACTCCAGTCGGCGGCGGCTGGCCCAAGGGGTCTCGCACGCGCCATGGCCGGCGCCCGGGACGATCATCAGTTCGTAGTCCTTGCCCGCCTTCGTCAGCGCGGAGGCAAACTGGAGCGTGCTGGCCGGGTCCACGTTTTTGTCGAGTTCCCCGACCACGAGCAGCAGGGCGCCCTGGAGCCGCGCGGCGTTCACGGTGTTCGAGTTCTCGGCGTATTGGGGGCCAACCGGCCAGCCGAGCCACTGTTCGTTCCACCAGATCTTGTCCATGCGGTTGTCGTGACAGCCGCAATCGCTGACCGCGGCCCGGTAAAAGTCGCCGTGCCAGAGCAGGGCGGCGGACGAATTCTGGCCGCCGGCGCTGCCGCCGTAGATGCCGACCCGGGTGAGGTCGAGCTCGGGGAACTTGGCCGCGGCGGCCTTCAGCCACGCGATGCGGTCGGGGAACCCGGCGTCGCGTAGGTTGTTGAAGGCCACGTCGTGGAACTTCTTCGAGCGCCAGGCTGTGCCCATGCCGTCGATCTGCACCACGATGAAACCGCGGTCGGCGAGTTCCTGTTGGTGCCGGTAGCTCGCCCGGAAGGCCTTGGGCACATGATGGTCGTGCGGGCCGGCGTAGATGTTCTCGATGACGGGATACTTTTTCGCCACGTCGAAGCTCTTCGGCCGGTGGATCAGGCCCCAGATGTCGGTGGTGCCGTCGCGGCCCTTGGCGGTGAAGCGTTCCGGGAAGCGGCCGCGGCTCGCCAGCACCTCGGCGGCGTCCGCCTCGTCGAGCAGACAGACCAGCGAACCGTCGTCGCTCCGGCGCAGTTCGTGGACGGGCGGCCGGTCCACGCGGGAGAAGGTGTCCACGAAATGGCGGTTGTCCGGCGCCCATTGGACGGAATGCGTGCCGTCGCCGGCGGTCAGCAAGGTCAGGCCGGTGCCGTCGAGCTTCACGCGGGCGACGTGGACGTGATACGGGTCCTGCTCCGGCCGCACCCCCACGGCGCGGAACCACACTTCGCGATTTTCGCGGTCCACCCGGATGACGTCGCGCACATTCCAATCGCCCCGCGTGACCTGCTGCTTCATCGCGCCGGTCTTTGGGTCGTAAAGCCACAGGTGGTTCCAGCCGTCGCGTTCGCTCATCCAGAGCAGCTCGTCGTCGCCCAGCCAGTCGCACAGGAACTTGCCCGAATAGTGGATGAACGTGTTGCTTTGCTCGTCCACCAACGCCTGCGCCGCGCCGGTCGTCGCGTCCACGCCGATGACGCGCAGCACCTGATGGCCGCGCTGGTTGTGAAGGAACGTGAAGCGCGCGGAGTCGGCGGCCCAGCGGAACGACCCGAGATCCCACGGGTTCGGGAACAGCGTCGCATCGATCCGCACCTCCCGGCGCGCCGGCACTTCGAACAGGCGCGGGGTCTGGCCCGGAATCTCGTCGCCTGGCTTCAGATACGGATACGACTGGAGCTTGGGCTGGAGCTGATCCTTGGGCGCTGATTCCACAAGGTAGACCCGTCGCTCCGGCACCACGCGCGTCTGCAAGGCGACCAGCTTCCGCGAGTCCGGCGACCAGAACACCTCGGGCAACGTCTCGGGATAGTCCGCCTTCTCGTAGTCCATGCCCACGAGCCGGTCACGGGAGGCGTCCCGGCGGAAATGATGGCCCGGGTTGCCATCAAAGCTGAGCGCGAACTCATTGGTGCGGGCGGCCGTGGAGCGGACCCAGAGGTTGTGATCGCGCACGAAGGCTTCCCACTGGCCGTCGGGCGACGGGACCGTGGTCGGCGCCGTTTCCGGCCGGTTTTCCCGGCGACGATTCGGGCGGCGCGTCGGCTCGCGGTCCTCGATCACGGCCCGGGCCGGCGAATCGGTCGCCTCGAACACCGCGAGCGTGCTGCCGCCGGGCCGGGTGACCAGCCACGCGTGGCCGGCAAAGGTGTGCTGGGCTTTTTCCTGCCCGGGCTTCAGCAGGCCGTAACTCTGCCGGTTGCCCTCGGTATCCAGCCAGAACAGCTCCACGTCGAAATCGAACGTGTTGACGAAGGTGATCTCCGTCTCCGGGCCGGTGCGCCGCGACGGCCGCAGCTCGCGGTCGAACGGCAGCTTCGCCGCGTCCGCCCCGGTGCCCCCGACCGGTGTGAGGGCATACGTTGCCAGTTCCAGCGTCCAGGCTTGGCCCGCGCCCCGCAGGGTCACGGACTTGGCGTCGGCGGAATACTCCAGCGACTCCACCGGCAGTTTCGCGGCGGTGACCTCCTTGCCGGTCAGCTTCGTCAATGCGGCCGCGACCCGGGCGTGGTCAAAGGCCGGAGTTCGCTCGCCCCGCGTGACGTCCGCGACCACGAATTCGCGGCCGCCGTCCCGGAGATCGTTGCGATACCAGCAGCGGGTATTCTCCGCGAACCAGTGCGGCTCGATCCGTTCGCGGTAGACCTTTTGGGCTTCGGCGTCGGGGCCCGAAGCGGTCAGGAGCACCCACAGCAGCGGCAGCCGGCGACACCAATGGCGAATCATCCGGCGAGCTTGGGCATGCCGGAGCCGATGTCTTGTCGGAAAGCCGCCCGGCGGCTGCCAAATCCGGCACGGCCGGCCGCGGATGAATATGATTCATTCAGGTCCGGCGCCGGGCCGCCGATGTGGGGCTAGTTCGCTTCGAACCACTTCGCAGAGCTTATGCCAGAACGCATCATCGCCCTCGCCGACGAGATCTCGCGGCTCGTGGCCAGCCGGGTCAGCCGGATCCAACAGACCACCGCCACCACGCGGCTGCTCGCCATGAACGCCTCCATCGAGGCCGCCCGGGCCGGTGAAGCGGGCATCGGCTTCGCGGTCGTCGCCAGCGAGGTGAAGGCCGTGTCCCACCAGATCACCCAGGTCGTCGCGGAACTGCAGGATCAACTTGAACCGCGGATCAACGAGCTCAACCGCCTGGGCAGCTCCCTGATCGCCCAGCTGCGCGGTTCCCGGCTGGCCGACCTCGCGCTGAACCTGATCGAGATCGTGGACCGCAATCTCTACGAACGTTCCTGCGACGTCCGCTGGTGGGCCACCGACTCGGCCGTGGTGGACTGCGTCACGCGGCCCGACGAGCCGGGCGTGGCGGGCCACTGTTCCCGGCGGCTGGGGGTCATTCTCGGCTCCTACACGGTTTACCTCGACCTCTGGGTGATCGGCCTCAACGGCCGGGTGCAGGCGAGCGGCCGGCCGGCCGATTACCCGGGTGCGGTCGGCGCATCGGTGGCGGAGGAAGCCTGGTTCCGGCAGGCATTGAATTCCGCCGATGGCACCCAGTTCTCCGTCGCCGACATCGCCCCGCGGGCCGAGCTGGGGGGCAACTTGGTCGCGACTTACGCCGCCGCCATCCGGGAAGGCGGCGAAACCCACGGTCGGCCCATCGGCGTGCTGGCGATCTTCTTCGATTGGCAGTCCCAGTCGCGGACGGTCGTCGAAGGCGTCCGCCTGTCCGCCGAGGAGCGGAAGACCACGCGGGCGCTGATCCTGGACCGTGACTTCAAGGTGATCGCCGCCTCGGACGGCGCCGGCATCCTGCGGGAAACGTATTCCCTGCGCTCTTCGGGGCAGTCCATCGGCAGCTACGCCAACGGTGAGGGGGCCGTCGTGGGATTCGCCCTGACGCCCGGCTACGAAACGTATCGCGGGCTGGGTTGGTATGGGGTGGTCGAACAGCGGCCATCCGCCGCGAAGGCCGGCGCCGC
>JBIIUN010000382.1:0-5012 GCA_044339945.1 Kapaibacterium sp. (SeqCode) | reverse complement strand
GTTCTGCCAGTCCACGACCGCCGAACCGCTGAACATGGTGCCCATGCGGTCCGGCCAGAGGGCGTGGTCGAGCTGCTGCCAGTGGATCAGGTCCGGGCTCACCGCGTGGCCCCAGGTCATGTTGCCCCATTCGCGGCCGTAGGGATTGTGCTGGAAGAAGAGGTGGTATTCGCCGGCGAAGTGGACGAGGCCGTTCGGGTCGTTCAGCCAGCCCTTCTGCGCGGTGAAGTGGAACTGCGGCCGGAAGGTCTCGTCGTAAAGCCGGCTCGTATCAAAGGTCCGCGACTTCACCGGCGGCGTGGCGGCGGTGTCGCTGAGGACGAAGTGGTCGGCGTTGATGTGGCCCCAGCCGCCGGTGGCGGTGTCCACGACTTGGATGCGCGCCGGCTTCCCCAGGAAGTCACCCAGGTCGAGCGTGGCCATGTTCAGGAATTCATCGTCGCGTCCCGGCGCCGACCGCACGACTTGGCCGCCGACCAGCACATTCACGCAGGTCTGGCCCTCGTGCGCACCGCCGCCGAGCAGGAAGTTCAGGTAACGCTGCGACACGGTGAACTCCGGCGACGTGAGCGTGCCGGTGGCGGCGTCCCCGCCGAGGTAGGAATTCACCAGGCCCTGACCGCGAAAGCCGCCGACATTCTGTTGGTTGGGCAACGCGCCCCGCGCCGGGGTTAGGCCGAACGCCGTGCCGGTGGCGGTCCAACCGGCGTAGTCGGGCCCCTCGAAGTCCGCGAGCAACTGCTCGGCGGCGAAGGCGGAGTTGGCCAGCAGCGACGACGCGAAGACGCAGCACAGGGCGCAGGAGCGGGAAGTCATTTCTGGAAGGCTGAAAGGGCGGCCCCGCCGAGGCAAGCGCCCGCAACGAAATCCGGACCTCCCGAGCTTCCCCGAGCCGGTCCCGCTACTTCACCGGCGCGTCCTTGGCGGCATCCGCCTGGCGATACAGCTGCGTGGGGATGAGCGTCTCGGGCGGCACGTCGTCGCCGGCGAGGTATTTCACGATGTGGCGCACCGCGGTCTGGCCGATGCGGTCGGGAAACTGGATCGGGTCGGCGTAAAGTTTGCCGGCCTTGATGGCGGCCTTGCCCTCGGGCATGCCGTCGAAGCCGACCACCTTCACCTGCGCGAGTTTGCCGGCCTTCTCCAGCGCGGCGACGGCGCCGAGGGCGCTGGGATCATTGATGGCGAAGATTCCGTTCAGGCCGGGATGCGCCTGGAGGAGGTCCTCGGTGGCCTTCATCGAACGGTCCTTCGCCGCGCCGCCGGGCAGCGTCGCGACGACCTCGAGGGTCACGCCCTTTTCGCGCCGCTGCCGGGCCAGTTCGTCCTGAAAACCTTTCGTGCGCAGGATGACTGATTCGACCTCTGGATGATCAAGGATCGCAACCTTGCCCTTGCCGCCGAGGGCCTCGATCAGGGCGACCGCCGCCAGCTTGCCGCCGCCGAAGTTGTCCGTGGCGACGTGGCTCACGACCTTGCCTTCCTTGGCGAGTGACGCGATGTCGGCCGTAAAGACCGGGATGCCTGCACGGTTCGCCTCCTGGATCGAGGTGCCGATGGCCTTGGAATCGCACGGGCACAGGATGATGGCGTCCACCTTGCGCACGATGAAGTCGGCGACCTGGTTGCGCTGCTTGGCCACGTCGAACTCACCGCTGGTGACCAGCGTGACCATGCCGTGCTTCTTCGCCTCGGCGGTCATGGCGTCGGCCATGTCCTTGAAGAACGGGTTGGTCAGCGTGAGCACCGAGATGCCGATGGTGGCCTTGGGTTTGTCGGCGGCGAACAGGGCAGCGGGCGCCAGTGCGGAACCGGCAAGGAGCACGCCGAAGCGGCGGCGGGAAACGGGGAACATGGGCGGAGTCTGCAACCAGGCCTCCGCGAAAGGCAACGGCGGAGGCCGGCTACACGACCGGCTGCCGCAGCCGCCAGAGCAGCCACGTGAGCTCTTCGAGGTAGGCGCCCGGGCGCGGGTAGCTGATGGCTTCGGTCACGTCGCCGCTGAGATTGTCCTGGGCGAGGTAATGGGCCGCGCGGTTGGGCACGCCGCCTTGGCAGCGATGAACGATTTCCGCGACGAGCTGGCGGTAGGCTTCACCCACGTTGTCGGGTTCGGCCGGGCTGAAGAAGTGCGGCATGCGGTTGAACTGCAGCTTGTCCAGCGTCGAGCTGTAGCGCAGTTCGGCGTCGCCCACGATGAGCTCCAAGATGAAGGCCTTGCTGTCATTGCCCGCGGCGACCACGCGGATGGCCGTCCACGGGAGACGCACCGGGCGTTCCAGCGGGTCGTAGATGACGAGCGCGTCGGGCTCCAGCTCGGCGAAGCGGAACAGCTTGGCCTCGGGAATCCGCGGCAGGTCCGACTCGGGCACGACCAGCACCTCGACGGCCTCGGTGGCCAGGGATTTTTGCAGGAACAGGGCATCCTCCTCCCCCAGGTCGCGGGCGAGGAAGCCATAGGCGTCGTCGGCGACGAACCGGGCGTCGGCCGGCGTGAGGCCCCGCCCGCAGGCGAAGGCGCGTTCCAAGGCCTCCACGGGCGGGCGGCTTTGCGTCGTCTGAACGAGGGCGTATCTCATGCGTCTGCGGCCGGAGAGTAACGGCCCGCCCGGCGCAGACGCCAGAGCAGCCATTGGGTTTCTTCGGCGAAGGCGTTCCGGGTCGGATAGCGGGGGCCAGTTTCCGGCTGGTTCTCCCGCAGGGCGAAGGCGCCGCGGTTCAGGGCGGCGTGCGGCACGGCGGACAGCAGGTCGCGGAGGAAGAGGGCAAAGTTGGCGGCCGGATCGCGCGAAACGCGGTCGCCGAGGTGGGCGTAGTGGAACTCGTGCGCCTGCCAGATGAAGCGGAGCCCGCCGGCCAGGATGACTTCGGCGGTCCAGCGCCACTGGCGTTCCTCACGGGACAGGGCGAGAGACGTGGGCTTGGGGAGGGGTTCCGTGTCTCGGTCGCCCGGGAAAAGACTTTCCACCAGGACGCTCTCGATTCGGCCCTGCGCCAGATCCCAGGTGGTGGCCGCGACATCGAGAAAGGCATGAGTTTCTCCGGAGAGGGGCTGCACGCCCCCCACTTCACGGTTTCCAAACTCTTCCCTCCGCACCAGTCCCGCACTGACGGCCACGATTTCGGTCCATGGCACCGAAAGCGGCCGGCCCACTGGATCCAGCGGTTCAAAGCCCTCCGCCCAGCAGGCCGCCCGCACGATCCGCTTGGCCGGGGGTAACGCGGGCCACTCGGCTTCATCCACGACGTCCACCTCGACGCCCTGCACGGCGAGGGCGTTCTGGAGCTGCTGGGCCTGGTAATCGTTCAATCCCTTGGCCAGCACCCCGAAGGCGTCCTTCACGAAGCTGACGGCATCGAGCACGTGGAAGATGCCCGTGGATTGGAAGGCGCGTTGCACCGGCTCAACTTCCGGTGGCGTGAGCGAACGTTGGACCAGCAGCCAAGCCATGCCCGCAGCGTGGACGAACCGGCGTTGGGATGGCAGTCGGGAGTTTCAAGTGCCGCAGGAGAAGGTATTCAGTATTCAGTCATCAGTGGTCAGTCGGTGTTTAGCGCCCCGAATTGATTCGTGAGCCTTCGTCGGACAAGGTGTCGAATCGCCGTGCAACCTGCCGAGACAACTCCGAAGCCTGAAGGGACCACTCGTTGGCAGAAGGCCCGACGGTGGGCCGGCAAGCTGTTCGGAACCATCATGGTTTTGGGCATGTTGGCGGCCGGTTGGGAGTTTCGTCAGTTCTCCGAAGACCCGGACCACTACTTGGTGAACCGCTACGGCCGGGGGCTGGGAAAAGTGACGTCGGTGGAAGTGCTTTCGCTTGGCCCCGAAGCCTCGACAGAGCTGGCGGCCCGTTTTCCAGGACTGTCCAAGTATCGGCGCCGATGGTGGAGTGAGGACACCTATCTCATTTATCGCCAAGAGACGATCAATGGGGATGCCGCCCAACGCTTTGCAGACCTGTGGCGGGGTCAGGAGTTCATCACCGAAGGCAAGATTTTATGCCACGAACCCGGCTACGCGATTCGGTTCTACTTCGGGCCTTGGAAGCGACTGGAAGTGACCGTTTGCTGGCAGTGCAACAACATCGCCTTTCCGCTGCTCGGAACCGAAGATTGGACCATCTTTGACGCCCACGGAACGAACGGTCTGGGCCTGCTTTCGTCCCTCAAAACGATTGCTCCGGCCTTTGACTATACGAATGCCGTCATTGCCCCGGCGGAATTGAACAGGCGGGTGGAGGCCGTCTTGCAGGGACGGGGCGTAGTAAGTGAGTTTGTCGAATGGGTTGAGCATTCGCCGCAGCGCCAAGAGTTCTTTTCCGAGATTGGGCGGCGACTCCCGAACCTTTCCACCAATGAAACCAAGGTCGCAGTCGGACTGGTTAGGGATTTCAAGCTGACCAACGAAGCCCCGGCCGTAGAGCGTTTGCTCAACCACGCCGATTTCCGGGTCCGCAGTGTTTCCCTGTCCACGTTGCAGTCGTTGCGAGTCCCTGTGAATCCCGGGGCGCTGTTGCCCTTGCTGACGTCGGAGAACGAATCGGAACGGCAGCATGCGCTCCTGGTCGCTGTGCGCCGAACCAAGGTGGAGCCCACGGTTTTTCTGCCGGCGATCGAAAGAAGTCTGGTGACCTATGGCCGGCAGGCTTTTCGGCCGGACACCCGGGAAACCCTCCGCAAACTGACCAACCAATGGCCGGCGTGGAGCCCGATCTACGAACGGTTGCGCCTGGGAACGAACGCCCCAGCGGGTTAACCGCCCAGATACGCCTCGCGCACCTTCGGATCGGCCCGCAGCGTCGCGGCCTGGTTGGCGAGGATGATGCGGCCGGTTTCGAGCACGTAGCCGCGGTGGGAAATCTCCAGCGCGAGGTTCGCGTTCTGTTCGACCAGCAGGATGGTCAGGCCGCGCACGCGGTTCAGCTCGACGATCTTCTCGAAGATCAGCTTCACCAGCAGCGGCGCGATGCCGAGCGAGGGTTCATCCAGCAGCAGGCAGCGGGGCTGGCTCA
>JBIIUN010000381.1:0-5032 GCA_044339945.1 Kapaibacterium sp. (SeqCode) | reverse complement strand
ATCCCAGCCTCGGCGTGCCCCGCGTGCTCCTCCAAACCGATGCCGAAGGCACCCAGGTCGTGGCAGGCGGCACCTTCATCATGAACTTGGTCGGCGCGGCGGACGACGGCGCGGTTTACGTCTGCAACCTGAGCACCAGCACGACCGCCCCGAATCTCCGCGTTTATCGCTGGGCCAACGATGACCTGACCACCACGCCCACGGTCGCCTTCGAGGGCGATCCGGCACCCGGCAATGTCCAGCGCTGGGGCGACAGTTTCACGGTCCGCGGCGCGGGAGCCAACACCCAGATCCTGCTCGGCTCCCGGGCCGGCACGATCCTCGCGCTGCTGACCACCACCGACGGAGTGACCTTCACCTCCAAGGTTCTCCAGTCGAACATGGGCGGCGGCGACGCGGGCATCGGGGTCGCCTTCGGCGCCGGCAACACGCTCTGGACCAAGGCTCCGTCGCGCGCCTTGCGGCACCAGTCGTTCGACCCCGTGGCAGGCACCGCCACCACGGTGACCAGCTTCCCCTCGGCTACCATCCCCAACGGCGCCGCGCCGATCGGCACGCGGGCCGACGGCCAGCGTCTCGCAACTGTGGACTACGTCGCCCACCAACTCATTGCCTACGACCTCAGTGATCCGAAAAACCCGATCCAGCTCGGGGACCGGTTCAACCTGTTCCCGGAAGGCGGGGGGGGCACGGGCAACGCCAACGCCAACGGCACCGGCGCGGCTACCTTTGGCAAGGTGGGCGAGGACGACGTGATCTTCGCGCTCGACACCAACAACGGCATCTACGCCGTGAAGGTCGTGAAATCAGTCGTCATCAACCCGCCGGTCATTGCCACCCAACCGGTCGGCGCGTCGGTTTACGAAAGTGCTTCGGCCACCCTGGGCATCAGTGTCCAGGGCACTCCGCCATTCGGCTACCAATGGTATTTCAACGAAACGATCCTCGCCGGCCAGACGGGTTCCACCCTCAGCCTGACCAACCTCAGGCCGGAACAGGCCGGCCCCTACTTGGTAGTGGTCACGAATTCCGCGGGTAGCGTGACCAGTTCGGTGGTCAATGTGGCCGTCCGCATACCCTTGGCTTCCGGCGTCCTCACTCCGCTCTGGGCCCTCGCGCCCGGCAGCCGGCCCTACCTGAACGAGGACTTCACCCAACGCGGGCTCGCCCATAATCCGGTGTCCGGGAACGTCCTGCTCGTCTCCCGCTCGGGCAGCAACCAAGTCGTGGTCCTCGACGGTGCCACGGGGGCGGAAAAACACCGGCTGCGCACCACCGACGCCGCCGAGTTCAGCGTGATCACCGGCGGCACGCTGCCGATCAACATGGTCACCGTGACCGCGGACGGCGTGGTGTATGCCGCCAATTTGGTCACGGACGGATCGTCCGCGCCGGTCCGGCTTTACCGCTGGGCGAATGACGCCGCCGACACCATCCCCACCGTGGTGACCGACATTCCCGAGCTTTCCGTGGCCGAACGCTGGGGCGACACGCTGGATTCCCGCGGGGCCGGGGCGACCACCCAGTTGCTGCTCGGCTCCCGCAGCGGCCGTTCCTTCGCCCTTGTCTCCATCGCGGACGGCACCACCGGCTCCGCCAAGGTGTTCGAAGTCGCCGAGGCAGCCGCCGGAGGCTTCGGGCTCGGGCTGGCCTTTGGCGCCGGAAACACCGTCTGGGGCACGGCGAGCGGCGTGCCGCTGCACCACGCCGCCTTTGACCCGGCGGCCGGCACGGCCACGCTGCTGAAATCCTACCCCGCCGCCCAGATTCCCGGGGCGGTAACCCTGCTCGCCTACGATCCCGCCGAGCAATTGCTCGCCGGCGTCGCCTTGGAAACACCGGACAACGTCCAGCTCTTCGACTTGGCCAACCTGGAAGACCCGGTCTTGGTCGATCAGGAGCTCATCCTGGCCGACAAGGCGAACCCCAACGGCACGGGCGCCGCCGACTTCGGGGCCGGCCGCCTGTTCGTGCTCAACTCCAACAACGGCGTGCTCGCCTTCACGGTCAACCGGTCCGTGCCTGCCGGTCCGGCCACGCTCTCCGCCGTCAGTGTCACGGGCGACACGGTTGCCTTCACCCTGACGGGCACCGTCGGGGCGACCTATGAGCTCCAACGCGGCGGCACTCCTGCCAGCCTGGCCCGGCTCGGTTCCTACACCGTCCCGGCCGCCGGCAACCTCGTGATCACCGTGCCGGCCGGCGATTCGGCCGGCTTCTTCCGCGTGGTCGCCCCTTGAAACCGACGGTTTCAGCCAGCCCCGGCCGGAATGGTTTCCAGCCGGGGAGTTCCCTGCGGCCGGCCCGGCGCGGCTTCACGCTGATCGAGCTGCTGGTCGTCATCGCCATCATCGCCATTCTGGCGGGCATGCTGCTGCCCGCCTTGTCGAAGGCAAAGGTCAAGGCCCAGTCCATCAACTGCCTCAGCAACGCCAAGCAACTGACGCTCGCGTGGCAGCTCTACGCGGACGACAACCGCGAATGGCTGCCGCCGAACGAGGCCAGCGGCCTGCTGAGCGTGAATTCCAGTTGGATTCTCGGTGACGTGCGGGTGGACACGACCATCCGCAACCTCGAACAGGGCGTCCTCTGGAACTACAACCGCAGCGCCGCCATTTACCGCTGCCCCTCCGACCAGACCAAGGTCGTCGGCTCCCCGCGGGTCCGGAACCGCAGCCTGTCCATGAGCACCGGCCTCGCCCACCTCAGCGGCAGCAAGATTCCCTTCCCCGTCTATCGCTTCAGCCAGATCCGCGAACCCGGCCCGAGCCTGGCCAGCGTGTTCGTCGACGAGGACGAATGGGCGATCCAGAACGGGGCCATCGGTATCGAGCCGCCCGGCTCGGGGGTGAACGCCCACTGGAACCTGCCCGGCAGCCGCCATGGCAATTCCGCCACGGTCAGCTTCGCCGACCAGCACGCGGAATCCTTCCGCTGGACCGGCGGCCGCATCCGCGAGGGCTCCGCCACGCTGCGAGCGCGGTTCAGGGCCGACCCGGGCTTCACCGATTCCAGCATCACGGTCGCCGCGTCCGCGCCGGCCGACCTGCGGGACCTGCGCCGCCTCCAGGCGACGGTGCCCGCCGCCGGATTTCGTCCCTGAAGGGGTCCGCCGCTCGACTTCGCGGGCGCGTGGCGTAGCTTCCCGCCGCCAATGGACACGCTGAAGCTGACGCTGGGGCATTCGCCGGATCCGGATGATGCCTTCATGTTTTACGGACTCGCCAAGGGGCTGATCGCCACCCCGGGGCTGGAGTTTGAGCACCTCCTCGAGGACATCCAGACCCTCAACGAACGGGCCACCCGCGGGGAACTCGACATCTCCGCCATCAGCATCCACGCCTACGCCTACGTGGCCGACACCTACGCGCTGCTCCCCAGCGGCGCGAGCATGGGCGACGGCTACGGCCCGATGCTCGTCGCGAAGACGAAGTTTGGCCGGGAGGAAATCCGGAAACTGCGCATCGCCGTGCCCGGCACGATGACCAGCGCCTTCCTTGCCCTCCAGCTGTGGCTCGGCCGCCGGGCGGAGGACCTCAACTGCATCGTCGTGCCGTTCGACCAGATCTTCGACGCCGTGAAGCAGGGCAAGGCCGACGTCGGCCTGATCATCCACGAGGGCCAGCTCACCTTCGCCAACGAAGGCCTCGTCGTTTGCGAGGATCTCGGCGTCTGGTGGGGCCGCGAGAACGACGGCCTACCGCTGCCGCTCGGGGGCAACGTCATCCACAAGCGCCACGCCCCGGCGCTCCGCAAGCGGGTGAGCGACATCCTCACCGCCAGCATCCAGTTCAGCCTCGATCACCGGCCCGACGCGGTCGCGCACTCCATGCGTTGGGCGCGCGACATGGGCATGGACCTCGCCGACAAGTTCGTCGGCATGTATGTGAACCACTGGACGCTCGACTACGGCGACCGGGGCCGCGACAGCATCCTGCGCTTCCTCAGCCGCGGCCACGCCATGGGCATCGTCCCCAAGGTCTCCGGCCTCGAGTTCGTGAAGTAGTTCCCGGCGCGACCGCAATCGCTCCCGTAGGAGACGAGGTAACGGGTCTCTCACTCGGACCCGCACTCAGCGCAACCGCACGGCGACCTCGCCTTCGTAGCGCCGGACAAAATATCCGGCGCGTTCCAGGAAGAGCACTCCCAGCCGCAGCGGCGCCTCGTCGGCGTGGCTGAAGGCGGCTTTCGCCAGGCTCACGAGCGAGTCCACCGGCTGCTCGTCCGCCGCCGTCAGCAACATGCCGGGACGCAGCTTGGCCGCCTCGGCCGGGCCGCCCCGCTCCACCGTCTCCACGGCGAATCCGTTCGGCGTCTCGCGCACGGTGAACCCGGCCCGCTTGCGCAACAGGGCGTTGTTGAAGAACACCCGTTCGTCGATCAGCCGGAGCTGCGCGTCGAGGTTGCCGCCCTGCCGGCGCAGCCGCAGCCGGATCTCGCGTTTGTCCTTCGCCGTCGTGAGCACGCGGTTGAATTCGATGAGGCTGCCCGGCGGCTTGCCATCCACCTCGAGGAGGGTGTCGCCGGCCTGGAGCCCCGCCTGGGCGGCCGGGCTGCCGGGCTGCACCACTTGGACGGTGAGCGGCCGCGACGCGGGCTTGAGCCGGGCCCCGAACCAATACCCGTTCACCGATTCGCCGCTCAGCATCTCGGCCAGCGCCTCGTTGACGCGCCGGATGGGGATCGCAAAGCCGATGCCCTGGCTGTGTCCGGGATTGAGGACGGCGACGTTCAGCCCGATGAGTTCGCCGCGCAGGTTCACGAGCGGGCCGCCGGAATTGCCGGGGTTGATCGCCGCGTCGGTCTGCAACCAGTCGGCGATGTCCAAAGACTCGCCCGCGGGCAGGGCGTCGGCCGGCCGGCGGGACTTGGAGCTGAGGATGCCCTTCGCAATCGAGCCGCCGAGGCCGAAGGGATTGCCCAGCGCGATGACGGTTTCACCGAGCAGCAGGTCGTCGTCCTTGGCGAACTTCAGCGCGCGGAACTTGCGCGGCTGCTTCGGTTTCAGGCGCAGCAAGGCCACGTCCTTGCT
>JBIIUN010000379.1:0-5041 GCA_044339945.1 Kapaibacterium sp. (SeqCode) | reverse complement strand
CGGCTTCTCGACCTCGAACAACCGCCGGTCATGGACCACCTGGCCCGAGTCGCGGTCGACGCACACGGCCGACAATTCGCGGCCGTCCTCGGTCGCGGTCGTCAGCCAGACCTGCCGGCCCCAGACAACCGGGGACGACCAAGCCCGGCCGCGGATGGGCGTCTTCCAGACGACGTTGGTGCCTTCGGCCCAGTGCAGCGGCAGTCCGGTGGAGGTCGAGGTGCCATCGCCGCGCGGCCCGCGAAACTCGGGCCAGTTCCGATCATCGGCGGCGCCGGCAACGAAGGTGACCAGCGACGCGGCGAGGCACAGGGACAGGCGGTTCATGCGCTGAGCCTACCGGCCGACCCCAAGGCGCCAAGCCCGAAGCCGATGCCGGCAGTTTACGACTTGGGCAATTCGCAGAGTTCCACGGTGCCGCCATGCAGGACCACCGGATGCAGTTCCAGCAGGCTCAGGATGACCTGCTTGTCGTCGGACTCGAAGCGCATGTAGCCCACGATATGGGCCGATGACCGCGCAGAAACTTGGTCACCCACGAACTCCCTTTTCCCGACCTCGCTGCCGCCGCGGAACACACCGCTGTTCCGAGCCGCATCGAAGAATCGTTCCCATTCGTCGGCCGACGTCGCGGACTGCTCGTTTCCGTGGATCAGCAGCAGGTATTCGTTCATGGGTTGGAGCGTCGTTCCTTCACACAGGCGGTTCCCGGAAAGGCCCGCTTCCGCAATCCCGTCAACTCACGCTGCCCGCAGCAGCAATTCCACGAACGGCACGTCGGGGGGCGCGGTCACCTTCGGGTTGGGCAGCTTGCTTTCGACCAGTTCCACGGGTTGGCCGATGAGTTCGCAGGCGGCCGTGTCGTCAGTCACCTGGGCGCCGGCCGCCTTCACGGCCGCGAGGGCACGGCGGATGACTTCCACCCGGAAGCACTGTGGGGTCTGCACGGCCCAGAGCCGCGACCGATCCAAATGCCGGGCGATGCGCGTGCCGCCGTCGGACTCCTTGATTGTATCCGTGGCCCGTTGCGCGGCGACCGCGGCGCCCATGGTGCGGGCCGCTTGCAGGCAGCGCGTGATGACTTCCGCCGGCGTGCAGGGCCGGGCGCCGTCTTGGATCGCGACCACCTCGGCCGTCGGGTCCAAGGCAACGAGGCCGTTCCAGACGGAGTCCTGCCGCTCGGCGCCGCCCGGCACGAGCCGGAAGGGCTTCTTCAGATCAAGTCCCGCGGCAAGTTCACGGAAGGCGTCCTGCAAGCCGTCGCGGACGACGAGCACGATTTCACCGAACTCAGGACAGGCATCGAAACGCCGCCACGTGTGGGCGACGACCGGCGCCCCGGCGACTTCGAGGAAGAGCTTGTCCACGTCGGGGCCCATGCGGGTGCCCCGACCGGCGGCGACAATCACGGCGCTGGTCATGCGGCGCGGAGGAAACACGAACGGGCGGGCGGCGGGAACCGGAAAGCCGGCGGCTCAGCGCGGTCCCGACGGACGGCGCGGTCCGGAGTTCGGCCGGCCCGGGCCACCCGAACGCCGGGTTGGCGCCGGTCCCTGCGGGGCGCGGGGCGCAAAGCGGGGAGGCGGCGGGGAGCGTCGTGCGGGGTCGGCGGTCGGAGGTTGGTCCGCGTATTCGCCGTCACCTTCGCCAAGGGCGGTTTCCCCATCGGCGGATTCGTCGAGCTGACTTCCTTGGTCCAAGCGCGGCAACGCCGGCGCCTGATCGCGGCGACTGGCAATTTCGCGGACGCGGTCGGGCACGCGAAAGCCGTAGTTCCAGCAGAAGTCCTTCACCGGGGCGTCGATGCAGATCGGGCGTTTCGTGAAAGGATCGCGGAATTCGAGCCGGATGGCGCGCAGTCCGAGGCCGCCGTCGTCCCGCTTCCCGTAAAGTTCGTCGCCGGCCACCGGGCAGCCGCTCGCGAGCAGGTGCAGGCGGATCTGGTGCGTGCGGCCGGAATAGGGTTCGGCCAGGACGAGCGCCTGCCGACCGGAAACGTCGAGCAACTCGAAGTTGGTCTCGGCCTCCTTGCCCATTTCCGGATCGACCCTGTAGCGCCCGGGCGCACCGGGCTCCGGCCCGATGGCATCGCGGCGTCGCCAGTTCTTCTCCGGCGGAATGCCGTCGGTGACCGCGAGATACGCCTTGTTGACGCCCCGCGTGGCGAACAGCCGGGAGTATTGTTCCAGCGCGCCCTGGCTCTTGGCCCAGAGCATCACGCCGCTGGTGGGACCGTCGAGGCGGTGGATGAAGCGGACGAACTTAAGGTTGCGGGACCGTGCCCAGAACGCGCCTTCGCGGACGTCGTCCTGAAGCTGGAGGGAGAGATTGCGCCGGGTGTGCTGCCAGTCGTCCGGCCCGAGAATCCAGCCGGCCGGCTTGTCCACAGCCAGGATGGACCGGTCCTCGTAGAGGATCGCCATGTTCTTGCCGTCGGGCAGTGGAATGTGAGTTGCCTTCGCCACGGGCCGAGCAAAGCACAGGCCGGCCGCCGGTGCACTGAAGATTGGGCCGGGGAGCCGGTTTGCCGGCCCAAGATTTCTCCCCGCTGGCGCCGCGGGCCGGGTGTGGTTTACTTCCGCCGTGCAGATTCAAAGCTTCAAGGTCTTCTGTGACCTCGCCGAAACCGAAAGCTTCACCAAGGCCGCGCAGATCAACGGCGTCACCCAGAGCGCCGTGAGCCAGCAGGTGAGCTCGCTGGAGAAGCAGTTCAAGACGCTGCTGATCGAGCGCAGCAAGAAGAAGTTTCGGCTCACCCGCGAGGGCGAGCTGCTCTACGAATACGGCAAGCAGCTCATCCAGACCTACGAATCGCTGCTCAGCCGGCTCCAGGAAGTGAAGGACATCGTCAGCGGCACCATCCGGGTGGCGACGATCTATTCCATCGGCCTGCACGACCTGCCGCCCTACCTGAAGAAGTTCCTCAAGGGCTTCCCCACGGTGACGGTCCACGTCGAATACCAGCGGGCGAACCAAGTTTACGAGGATGTCGGCGGCAACGTGGTGGACCTCGGGCTCGTGGCGTATCCGACCAAGGACACCCGGCTCGAGATCATCCCGCTCCGCGAGGAGACCCTGGTGCTCATCTGCCATCCCAAGCACCCGCTGGCGAAGGAGAAGAACCTCAAGCTGTCGCACCTTGAAGGGCAGAAGTTCATCGCCTTCGAGTCCGACATCCCGACGCGCAAGGCGATCGACAAGATCCTCCGCGACTCCGGCGTGGCGGTGAAGAACACGATGGAATTCGACAACATCGAGACCGTGAAGCGCGCCGTCGAGATTGAGGCCGGCGTGAGCATCGTGCCCGAGAGCACCGTGGTGCAGGAGGTCTCCAAGCAGACGCTCGCGGCCCTCAAGTTCTCCGAGGCGATTCCCACCCGGCCCCTGGCCATCATCGCCAAGAAGACCAAGGTCCTTTCGCCGGCGATGAAGCAGTTCATCCAATTGCTGAAGGAACCCCTCTGACCGGCCATGACCGGAGACTGCACCATGCGCCTTCGCCACGTTCCCTGCTGCCTCGGACTGCTACTGATTGTTGGCTGCGCGAGCCCCGCGCCCAAGGGCGGCGGCACGGTTTCCCTGAGGTGGGAGGCACCGGAACAATTCACCGACTTTGTCCCGGTCCGCGCGGAAAGCTCCTACTCCCTGAACCAGGAACAGCGCCGGCTGGAGAATGAGCTGATCGACCTCGCCGACGCCTACATCCCGGAAGGTTGCAATGTCCGCATCACGTTCCGGGACATCGACCGCGCCGGGTGGATTGATCCCGTCGCGCCGCGTCCCATCCGGATCGTGAGCGACCAATGGCCGGCCCGGGTCGAATTCGATTTCCAGGTCACCGACGCCGCCGGCGAAGCCCTGCAACACGGGCACGAGACCCTGAGCCTGATGTTCCCGCAGTTCCTGCGCTCCAAGACCGAACCGGAATCCGAGATGCCCGACATCCAGGAGATGTTCCGCCCGTGGTTCCGCCAACTCGGCCGCCAACTGCCCAAGCTCCCGAAAAATGGCTGAAGGCACCGTCATCGCCAACGGCCAGCCAGTGGTTGCCGCCCTGCCCTGTTCGCTGGAGGAATTCCTGGTGCGCCAAGGACTGTTGCCCCGATCCGTGGTGGTGGAACTGGACGGCGAGGCAGTTGCGCCCAGCGAATTTTCCGGCCGCCAAATCCAAGCGGGCTGCCGCCTGGAAATCGTAAAGATCGTCGCCGGCGGCTGACCGAGTTACTGCGGCCGTTCCGACGCGGCCGCGGGCATCGACGTTTCGTCCAGC
Organism: Kapaibacterium sp. (SeqCode); assembly: GCA_044339945.1. Taxonomy (GTDB): domain Bacteria; phylum Verrucomicrobiota; class Verrucomicrobiia; order Limisphaerales; family UBA9464; genus CAIWAH01. The sequence continues at coordinate 771 of JBIIUN010000379.1, read as the reverse complement.
TCCAGGCGATTGGCTTTCGCCCAACGCCGCGCGCATTCCACCAAGGCCTCATCACGGAACTGGAACCAATCGTCGCGCAGGCCGAAATGCGTGACCCCCTGCTTGAACTGCCGGAACGCCCCGCGCGCCTTGATCGCCTGCGCGAGGTCAAAGGCGATGGTCCGGTCGTTCAGCGCGGAGATGTAGTTCTGCATCGTCTTGTATTCCGGGAAGTCCGCGGGCTTGGGGCCGGGCACAAACCGTTTGGTCCGGTCCGCGACGATGCTCCGGGCGAGCTCCAGCTCACGGTTCCGCCAATCCGAATCGTCCTCGACCTCCGGCCGCCGGGATTTGGCGGCCTCATACAGGACTGCCTCGAGGCGGATCGGCCGACCGGTGGTGCGATCAATGAAGGTCACCACTTCGGGCGAACCTTGCAGGGCGGCGAGCAGGTCGGTGAGCTTTACAGGCGGATTCATCAGAAACGCAGTTCGCAGGCATTCATTCGTGCCAATTTTCAACAGCCAAACCCGGCACGCGCAGGAATTCCCTGACGTTCCGGGTCACGAGCGTGGCGCCCAATCGGCGCGCTTACGCGGCGATCAGGGTATCCAGGGGACCGATGCCTTGGCCACGCGATTCCAAGTCGTGCCGGATGGCGGCGTAGTGGGTGGCATCCTCGCGGGTGAAGGGTTCCACCGGCAGGAGCTCCGCGAGCTTCGCCAAAAGCAACCGGGCTTGGGCGCTGGTTCCCTTGGTCACACCGAACTCACGTTCCGCGAGCACGACCAC
>JBIIUN010000378.1:0-5060 GCA_044339945.1 Kapaibacterium sp. (SeqCode) | reverse complement strand
TAGTCCACCAGCCCGGTGGTCGTGTCGTGCCGCGGGTTCACGGTCCAAACAAGTTCGTCGAGCTTGCCGACGATCTCGCGGGACAGTTCGGTGACCTGGCCGAGCCGGGACTCCGTCTGCGCCGGGACTCCGTCTGCGCCGGGGCTTCCGGTTCGCCGGGCGGCGGCGAGCCGAGCAGGGTGAGTTGGGTGAGGGCCGAGCCCACGTCATCGTGCATGTCCCGGGCGATTCGGGCGCGCTCGCGATCGATGGCCTGCTGGCGTTCCAACTGGGCCAGCCGGCGGCGGACCTTGCGGAGCGAGACGAACCGGACACCCCACACGCCGAACAGCATGGCGGCGGTCCCGGTGGATCCGCGGAACCACAGCGTCTCCCAGAAGAATGGCGCCACCCGAAAGGTCAGGCTGGCGCCGGTTTCATTCCAGACGCCGTCATTGTTGCAGGCGAGGACGCGGAAGCGGTGTTCGCCAGGCTCCAGTCCGTCGAAGGCGGCGAAGCGTTGCGTGCCACCGTCGATCCAGCGGTCGTCCCGGTCCTCCAGCCGGTAGCGGAACCGCACCTTGCCCGGCGCGGTGAAGCTGAGGGCGGTGAAGTGGAGTTCGATCCGCCGGGCACCCGGCGCAATCACCGGTAGGGCGGGGGACTGCAAGGAGAGCGACCGGCCGTCCACCCGCAGCTCCTCGATCACGACGGGCGGCGGCAGGGGGTTGAGGGTCATCGCCTGCGGATCGGTTGAGGCCAGCCCGCGCATGGTGGCAAACCACATCCGCCCGTCCGGCGTGCGCGCAATCTTGGCCTGCGACGAGCCGGTGCCCTGGCTGGTGGCGAGGCCGTCTTCCCGGTCGAAACGATGGGAGATCACCGCCCGTTCCCGGCCGTCGCAGAACGCTTCCAACTCACTTCGGGCGATGCGGAAGATGCCGCCCAGCGAGGTGAACCAGAAGTTGCCGATGCCGTCTTCGGCGATGCCGCGGATGGACCGGTCGGCCAGGCCGTCGGCCACCGTGATGTCGGTGAACCGGCCCGCGTGGAAGCGGCTCAGGCCATTGCCGCCGGTGGCGAGCCAGAGGGCGCCCTGGGCGTCGAGATGCAGCGCGTGGATTTCCCGGTGCCGGGGGTTCACCCCCGAGTCCATTCGCTGGAACGTCCCCCGCCCGCCCCGCCAGAGCCCGTCGTTGATCGTCCCCAGCCAAAGCTCGCCGGCGGGGCTGCAGGCCAGCGAGCTGATCGTGGTCGCGTTCGGCCAGTTGGTCATGATCCCGGCGGTGTCACCTTGCCAACGGAAGAGTCCATGGCCGCCGGCCCAGCCTCCGCCGGCCGGATCGTCGCACAGGGCGTTGATCTGGGTGCCCTGGACGAGCCACTTCGACCGTCCAGCCCGAAGATTGCCAAGGCCGGCCATCAGGTCACCGACCCACAGGGTGTCGTCCGGCGCGACGTGAACGGCCCAGGGAAACGGGTCGAAGCCTGGCAGATTGTTGAATTTCCCGTCCCGGAGCCGCTGCACGCCGCCGCCGTGGGTCCCGACCCAGAGCCCGCCGCCGCTCGCCGGGGCGATGGAATAGATGATCTCGCTGGGCAGTCCGTCGGCCCGGCCAAGCACCTGGAATCGGCGCGGCGTAAACCGGCTGAGCCCGCCGCCGTCGGTAGCCGCCCACACGTTGCCCTCCCGGTCCACCAGCAGTTGCCGGATGCTGTTGGAGGCGAGCCCGTCGGCCGTGGTGAATTCGCGCTGCTGTCCGTCCGGACCGATCCGCATGACGCCTCCTTCGCGGAAGCCGACCCAAATGTTCCCGGCCTTGTCCTCGACGAACGAGTTGGGCGGATCCCCGGTCAGCCGAGGCAACGGTCGCGGGGCGGAAATCGAACCGTCGGGCAGCAACGCCCGCAAGGTCCGGTCTGAGGCGGCGCCTTCGAGCATCCACGTCCCGCCGCCCTGGCGCGGGAAACATATCGCCGCTGCGAATTCCGTTCGTCCGCCCGGATCGGCGACCGGGACAAAGCGACCCTCACGTTGACTTCCGTAGCGGGTGGTCTTGGTCGCGGGGTCGACCAAGGCATACCAGTCTTCCCCGCCCTCGTCAGCCGACGGGACCAGCATCAGCCCGTCGGGCCGGGAAGATGGGCTTGCAAGCTCGCGCTTCCCCGGGGCCCAGCGGAAGCGCTGGGCCGCGCTGGTGTGGATCCAAATGCCGCCCGAGCGATCTTCCCGGAGCGCGCTCAAGATCGCCGGAGCGCCATCCGGTCCGGGCGGCAGCGCCACCCGGTGGAATTTGCCCTCCTCGTGGACTGTCAGCGCGTGGAATTCGTTTTCAATCCACAGCCGGCCCGCGCGGTCGGCTTGGACGGAATAGATCACTCGCGTGCCGAGCTCCGGCGTGTTGTCGGAATCAAACCCGGTGAACCGCACGCCGTCGAAACGGGCCAGGCCGCCGTAGGTGGCGCACCACAGGTAACCCTGACGATCCTGAGCGAGGCTGAAGATGGTCTCGTTGCGCAGCCCGTCGTCGGCCCCGTAGTTGCGGATTAGGTAATCGGGCGGCACGGACGCCGCCCAACCCGGAAACACTCCAACCCAAGTCGCCAGCAGCGCGGCCATGGGCCAGCGGCGAGTTCGAGATTTCCGGGGCACGGCGGCGGACGCTACGGGCCCGGCGATGCCAGGCAAGGTTTTCAGCGGCCGGCCGGGCGCTTCCGGACTCAGCCTTCGCTCGTTTTCACGGTGATCGAATCCATTTCCCCGGCGCCGGCATGTTTGCACTGCCGGCCACTTTCAGTGCACTTTCGCTCAAGCTTCGCCATGCAAACGTCCTGTTCGAGCCTGCTGGTTCTTTTCCTTGGCTGCCTTTCCCTGTTCGCGCAGGCAGCGCCCCCCGCCGTCGATCCCGCCCGCATGAAGCCGATCTTCGACGGCCGCACGCTCGACGGCTGGGAAGGGGACCCGAGGCTCTGGCGCGTCGAGGACGGCTGCATCGTGGGCGGTTCGCTCACGGAGACGCTGAAGCAGAACGAGTTTCTCGCGACCACGAAGCGGTTCACCAACTTCGTCATCCGCGCCAAGTTCAAGCTCGTCGGCACCGGCTTCGTGAACAGCGGCATCCAGATTCGCAGCGAGCGCGTGCCCAACAATTCCGAGATGGCCGGCTACCAGTGCGACATCGGCGACCCGACCTGGTGGGGCAGCATCTACGACGAGTCGCGCCGCAACCGCGTGCTCGCCTGGTCCGACATGAAGGCGCTGGAGCCGGTGCTGAAACGCAACGACTGGAACGACTACGTCATCCGCGCCGACGGCAACCGCATCACGACCTGGATCAACGGCGTGCTCGGCGTGGATTACCTCGAGCCCGATCCCGACATCATCGGCAGCGGCCGGATCGGTTTCCAGGTCCACGGGGGCGGCGCGGCGCAGGCGTCGTTCAAGGACATCACCATCGAGGAACTGCCCGTGCGGCCGAAGCTTCAGGGCGCGGCGGAACCAAAGGTGCCGGCCAAGGCGTCTCCGCTCTCGCCCGAAGACCAGCAGGCAACCTTCAGCGTGCCGCCGGGCTTCAAGGTCGAGTTGGTCGCCGCCGAACCCGACGGCGGAAAGTTCGTTGCCATCCACTTCGACCACGCCGGCCGGATGTGGACGATGACGGCTCTCGAATACCCGCTCGATGCCAACGAAGCCGGCGCGGAGGCCAAGGCGCTGTTCGAGCGCGGCGGCCGGGACAAGGTGCTGGTCTTCGACACACCGACGCTGCCCGGCCGGCAGACGGCGCGCACCTTTGCCGACGGGCTCGTGATGCCGCTCGGCGTGTTGCCCTACAAGGGCGGCGCCTACGTGCAATACGGCGACGCGGTCCGCTTCTATTTCGACTCCAACGGCGATGGGAAAGCCGACGGTTTCACCAACGTCCTGACCGGCTTCGGCATCGAGGACTCACACCTGTTCCCGCACCAGTTCACGCGCGCGCCGGGCGGCTGGTTCTGGCTCGCGCAGGGCGCGTTCAACTATTCCAAGGTCAAGACCACCGACGGCACCCAGACCGACTTCAACAAGACCAAGCTCGCCCGCTGGCGGCCCGACGGCAGCCAGTTCGAGACCATCGGCTGGGGCCCGTGCAACATCTGGGGACTCGTGCTCGACCGGCACGGCGAAGCGTTCATCCAGGAGGCCAACGACCAGGGCTGGCCCGTGATGCCGTTCCTCGAATCCGCCTCGTATCCGCTCTGCGGCGACGACGTGCCGCGGCCCTACGCGCCGCCGTTCCCGAAGACCGGCGAAAAGGAGATGGGCGGCACCGGCCTGAGCGGCCTCGCATTGAGCGAAGGCGCGGACAGCTTCCCCGGCGAATGGCGCGACGTCTTCTTCATCAACAACCCGATCACGCGCAAGGTGCAGGCGATCCGGGTCCATCGAAATTCTTCTCCCTCGCCCCTCGGAGGGGAGAGGGCCGGGGAGAGGGGTGAGGGCTACGGCAACGGCTGGCAGCTCGAACACCTCCCCGACTTAGTGCTGAGCAGCGACCCGTGGTTCCGGCCGGTGGCGATGGCCTTCGGTCCCGACGGCTGCCTCTACGTCGTGGACTGGTATAACCAGATCATCTCGCACAACGAGGTGCCGCGGAAGCATCCCGAGCGCGACAAGACCCGCGGCCGCGTTTGGCGCATCCGCCACGAAGCGCAGCCCCACCGCACCGAGGTCCCGAACCTCTACACCGCCAGCGACGCCCAACTGCTGGCCGGCCTCAAGGCTGCCAACACCTGGGAAGTCAACGCCGCGTGGCAGCAGATCACGGATCGGCAGGCCGTCTCACTTGCGCCGGAGCTGGCGAAGCTGCTCATGGATGACAACCAGCCGGCTGAGGTGCGCATCCATGCGCTGTGGGCGATTGAGGGACTTGGCAAACTGGAACTCGCCCACGTTGAGAAGCTTGCCAAAGCGGAGCATCGAGCGGTGCGGAAGGAGGCGTTAAGCGCTCTGCGTGCGGGCAAATTCTCCAGTGCCGAGGTCGCCCGCCTCAGTGGCTCGCAGTTGGCCGATCGGGACCGCCTTGTGCGGCAGGAATCCATGC
>JBIIUN010000038.1:0-17625 GCA_044339945.1 Kapaibacterium sp. (SeqCode) | reverse complement strand
CGCGCAATGCACCGTCACCAGCGGCGCCTTGGCCCGCGGGCTGAGCTGGTGGATCGCCTTCGCGACGAGTTCCTTGCCCGTGCCGCTTTCGCCCGTGATCAGCACCGTCGTCGGCAGCGGCGCCACGGCCTGGATGCGCTCAAACACGTCGCGGATGATGCCCGACTCGCCGATGATGTTCGCGAGGCCGAACTTCTTCTCCAGCCGCTGGTGGAGCTGCTGGTTCTCGACCTCCAGCGAAACCTTCTTCAGCGAACGCTGGATGCGCAGCTCCAGCTCGTCGATCTGCAGCTTGCCCTTGGAAATGTAGTCGTCGGCCCCTTCCTTGAGCGCCTGCACGGCCAGTTCCTCCGAGCCATAGGCGGTCATGAGGATGCACACCGGCGGCTTGCTGAGCGACTTGGCGCGCTTGATCAGCTTGAGACCGTCCTCCCCCGCCATGCGCAGGTCGGTGAGGATGACGTCAAACGACTCCTTCTCGATCAGTTGCCACGCCGTCGCGGCATCCTCGGCGAGGTAGACGTCGAACTTGTCCTCGAGCGCCGCCCGCAGGCCCTCGCGGGTGGACTTCTCGTCATCGACGATGAGCAATGTGGGCGTGGCGGTCATGACGGTTACCGAAGTTCCAATACCTGTTGAGACGAATCCAACCCGAACGCCTCGATCTGCTCGAAAAACAGCCGAAGTAGGCGTTCGGTCTCTGTCGTCGAAAGGTTGCCACCGGTCAGCAGGATCACTTTCCCGCCTGGGTGCAGCAGGGCCAGCGACTCGAAATCCCGGTCGTGTGAAACCACCGTGAGGCCAAGGTCCAAAGCATGCAGGAAAACCTCCTGGTCGGTTTGGCCGCCCCAGCCCTGCCCAAGGACGGAGACGGAACCCGGATAAAGGTCGGCCAGTCGGAGGGTCAGCTTCGGCGAGATATTCTCATCCAAGAGCAGCTTCATGCCGCCACCAGGATACGGCTATGGCGTTCCCGGTCGGCCGCATAGGCGAAGCACGCTTGGATCGCTTCGTGGGAAAGTTGAGGGAAGTCAGCCACGATTGCCTCCGCTGACATGCCCGAAGACAAGAATCCAAAGACATCCGCGACGGTGATCCGAGTGCCCCGGATGCACGGCTGACCGCTGCGCTTGCCCGGTTCAAGGGCGATGAAATCCCGCCAGTTCATGGAATGACAGTGTGAGGACGGGCCGAAGTCGTCAAGGAACCCGCCCAGAACCGATTGCCCGCTTGATCGAACGTAGCTCACCCCCGCCCGTCCCGGATCCGTTCCAGCAGCAGGCGGGTCTTCTCGATGCCCTCGCGTTCGCCGAGTTGGTCGCCCTCGTATTCGATGCCGATCCAGCCGCGGTAACCGGCGGCGCGCACGATCGCCAGCATCCGGGTGTAGTCAGTTTCGCGGCAGTTGCCCGCGGCGTCGAAGTCGTAGCTCTTGGCGCTCACGGCCTTGGCGAAGGGCATCATCTCAGCCACGCCCTCGTAGCGGTCGTAGGTGACGCCGGGACGGATCTGGAAATTGCCGAAGTCGGGCAGCGTGCCGCAGTTCGGGCGGTTCACGAGGCGCATCACGCCGGCCAGCCATTTGCCGTTGGAGCTGAGGTGGCCGTGGTTCTCGACGATGCAGTTCAGGCCGAGTTGGCCGCAGTATTCCGACAACTGCGCCAGGCCGTCGGCGGCGCGCTTCTGCTGTTCCTCGGGCGAACCGACGTCGTTGGTCTCGGCGTTCACGCGAATGCTGTGGCTGCCGAAGAACTTCGCGGCGTCGGCCCACTTGTGATGGTTCGCGACCGCCTTCCGGCGCTTGGCGGCATCGGGGTCGCCGAGTGCGCCCTCGCCGTCGCACATGATGAGCTTGATGGCGACACCCTCGGCGTCGCAGCGGCGTTTGTAGTCGGCGAGGTAGGCCTGGTTCGCCGCCTTATCCATGAAGAACTGGTTCACCAGCTCGATGGCGCCCAGCCCGTGATCACGCCGGGCGACGACCGGGAAATCGAGGTGCGTCATCTTCTTCCCGAAGATCGCCTTGTGATATGACCACTCGGCGAGGCTGACCTCGAACCAAGGTTTGGCGGCCAGGGGTTCCGGGCCGGGATTGGCGGAACTGCGGGTGCGGACCAGCAGGCCGGCATTTTCAGGGTGGTAGGCGCAGCCGGCGGCCAGCAAGGCCCCGAAAGCTCCGGTGCGGGTGAGAAACTGACGACGGGAGGTATTCATGGCGAAAGGTGGCCGAAAGATGAACCACCCCTTCGCCGGCGCAACGGGAGAAAAACGGCGCCAGGTCCGCTCCAGAGGTGCGCTACATTTCGCCCACAACACCCACCGCCGGAACGATCTTCTCCTCCCGCGTCTTCAGGTTCTTCACCTTCGCCATCACTGCGCCGTCCGCACCGCGTTCGAGGCGGACGGTGTGGGTGGCGCCGAGTTCGAGGGCGCGCTTGAACTGCTTGTCGCCCTTTGCGGGCGTGAGGCTGTAGTCCGCGGCCTTGCCGGCTTCGCGGAGCTGCTGGACCACCTTGAGGGAGTCCGCGCGAAGGGTTTCGTCCTCGATGAGCACCACGACATCCACGGTGCTGGCGAAGGAGGGGACGAGCTTCCGCACCTTGAGCAGTTCGGCGAGCACCACGTCGCCCATGCCGAAGCCGAGCGCTGGCAGGTCCACCTTGCCTTCGCTGACCTGCTTCACGAGCTGGTCGTAGCGGCCGCCGCCGGCGATGGCGCGGAACTCGCCCTTGCGGTCGAACGCCTCGAACACGATGCCGGTGTAGTAGGCGAGGCCGCGGATGACGCCGTAGTCCACCTTCACGAAGTCGCTCAGGCCGCGCGCGGCGAGGCTGTCGAGCACGGCCTGAAGTTCCGGCTCAGGCACGCTGGCGGCGATGAACTGCTGCACGTCCTCCAGCTTCACGCCGAGCACAGCGAATTTCTCGGCACTGACCTCGGGCTTCTCGCGCTCGATCTTGTCCACCACCTGGTAGAAGTCGTAGGCCTTCGCCGCGTCACCGCCGCGGGCGGCGAAGAAGCGTTGCCACGCCTGCCGGCTGCTGAGGCGGATGACGAAGTCCTCGTGGGTCAGCCCGAGCGACCGGAGCACGTCGATGAGCAGGGCGACGATCTCCGCGTCGGCGCTCACGTCGGCCTCGCCAAAGAGGTCACAGTTGAGCTGGAAGTGTTCGCGGAGGCGGCCCTTCTGCTGCTTTTCGTAACGGAAGAGCTGGGGCAGCGAGAACCACTTGATGGGCTTTTTGTAGGCACGTTCCGCCGTGGCGACCATGCGGGCGACGGTCGGGGTCATCTCGGGCCGCATGGACACGGCGCGTTCGCCCTTGTCCGTGAAGTTGAAGAGCTGCGCGACGATCTCGGCGCCGGACTTGTTGGTGTAGAGTTCGAGCGGTTCGAGCGGCGGGCCGTCGTATTCGCGGAAGCCGTAGCGACGGGCGGTCTCGCGCCAGCAGCGGAAGATGTGCTGGCGGAGGTCGCAGCTCCACGGTTCGTTGGCCGGGAGGGGCTCGGGGTAGAAATCGCGAAAGCCGGGCAGGCGCTCCATCATGGTCGGCGGAGGCTACGCCAGCGACGCCAAGCGGGGGAAGAGGCTTTGCGCCGGCGGGTGGCGCACCCGGCCGGGGACTAGTTCTGCGGCGTCAGCTGGAGCACGGCCTCGCGCATCTCCTTGCCGGGCTTGAATTTCACTACGGCGCGCGGCGGGATGGGCACGTCCTGCTCCGGGGAATTGGGATTCCGGCCGATGCGGGCCTTGCGGGTCTTCACCTCGAACACGCCGAAGTTCCGCAATTCAATGGTCTTGCCCTGGGTCAGGGCCACGGAAATGTGGTCGAGGGTTTTCTGGACGACATCGAGGACCTGCTCCTGGGTTAGGCCGGTCTCCTTCGCTATCTCCACCACCAAATCTCGTTTGGTCATAGGCTGGGGATTTCTGGGGTTAATCTGAAACCACGGGGAGTCGTTCGTGCGTTGGTAGAAAGGTCGCCGGGGAAGTCAAGCCGGGTTTGTTCGCCGGCGCTTTTTTCGGGCGAGATTTCGTCTCCGTTGCCCGGAAAGGACCCGGGTGCAGGCTGCCGGGCCACGAAACGGGAATCACTGGAACGAAAAATCCCTTCCCCGGGGATTCGGGGAAGGGAGTGATCGCGCCCGTCGTGAGTCGCCCTGGCAGCTATTTGCTGAGGAAACCCTTCGGGCGTTCTGCCTTGGGAGCCGGGAAGGGGAGCGTGTCGGGGGTGACCCGGACGTCCGTCGTCAGCTTGAGGGGCGTGGCGGCGCCGACGTCGTAGGTGAGTTCGAGGAAGTAGGCGGTCCACCCCTTGGTGGCGGGAGTGACCTGGGCGGAATAGGTGCCGTCCGCGTTCGGGGCGACGGGAGTGGAATGGTAGATCGGACCGGCGACTTCGAGGCGGAAGTCACGGACGGCGTCATTGTGGGCCTGCCAGAGGAGCACCTGCTTCGGTTTGTCCTGGGCCGTGACCGTGAGGGTCCCGCCGGCGCCGTGTTTCCACGAGAACGTCGGCAGCGGGAGTTTGTTCGCGGTGACGTGCTGCCAGGCGAGCAAGGTCTCGTAGGCGTCGCTGTTGCGCATGGAATGGTCGGTGTTCGGCACGTAGCGGAGATATTTCGGGCCGACGAGCTGCCCGAAGTAGAACTGCGAGGAGTCGGGCAGGAAGAACTGGTCGCCGCAGGCGTTCAGGATGAGCTTGGGCATCGTGAGGCGATCGCGGTAGCTGAACGGGTCCTCGATGGCATAGAGCGCCTTCGATTCGGGCGTGCCGATCCAGTCCATGATCTTATGGTCGGTGTAGTTGCCGACCGCCGGGGCGAAGAAGCCGTAGGCCTGGTAATGGTGCTTCATGGATTCCTCCACGTTGAGCACGTCGATCACGATCGGGGCGATGGCCACCACGCGGTCGTCCACGGCGCCGGTGGTCCAGGTGGTCCAGCCGCGCTTGGAACCGCCGGAGACGACGAACTTGTCGACGGTGGCCTTGCCGCCGGCCTCGCTGCCGAGGAACTCGGTGATCGTGTCCATCGCGCGGACCGCGGACTTGGTCATCGGCAGCCGGGCTGGCCACTTTTCGTCACCGGTGCGGAGGAACTTGTCCCACGTGTAGGCAATCAGGTCGTCCTCGACCCGTTCCTGGCCGTCGTTCCCGAAGATGAGGGTCTGGTTCGGCACCATCTTGAGTTCGGCGACCACGGACTTCGTGGCCTTGGCAATGCGGATCAGTTCGGCGGAAGGGGTGGGCGGCTTCACGCCCTTGTTGTTCCCGCCGGAGATGAACAGCAGCGCGGTGTCGTGGGCCAGGTTGTCCGGCTTCACGACGAGCAGCCAGTGTTCCCACTTGGTCCGGTTGACCTCGTTCGTGGTCAGCCATTCCTGGGAGGTCATCTTGATGGCGTAGCCGGTGGCGCTGTCGTCGCGCAGCGAAATGGCCATCTGCCACTGGTAGGCCGGATCCGGCTTGGCGACGTAGCGGTCGAGCGCGGTGAGGGTTGCGCCGGACCGGGATTTGGCGACGGCGGGCAGGCAGCCTAGCAGGCTCAATCCGGCGGCGGCCCCGAGGAACAGTGAACGCAGCGAACGGTGGGACATGGCGGGGAGCGTGACGGGGGACGGCGAAGGCGGGCGAGCGAAAAGCCATCCCGAAACCGGGTGACGTAGAAAGGCCGGCCCCGACGAAAATCAGGACCGGCCGCCATGACACCAACACAGGAACACCGACGGAAATCACTGGGGCACCAACCGGAAGAAGTTGGCGGTCTCGCCGGTGCCGACCTCAAAAGAGCCTGCGGCACCCGCGGGCGTTGACTGCCCGGCGGTGGTCCACGCGCCGCTTAAGGTGGCGTTGGATTCAATGCGGTAAACTCGGCCGGGAATCGCCGTCCATTTCAGGAAAACCGCGCCGTTGACCAGTTCCGCCCGGGCCGTGGCCGCGGGGCGAACATCTAAGGAGACCGCCGCGCTTTCGGCTGTGGCGCCCGGGCTGGAAACCACGACGGAATACGTGCCCGAGTCCGCGACGGCGGCGGGCGCTAGGACCAACTCGGCCTGCGTGCCGACGACCGCCGGATTGCCGCCCTTGCGCCACGCGTAAGTCAACGGGGCCGGACCAACGGCGGTGACCGAGAGCCGGACGGTGTCACCGACATGAGCGGTCAACGGGCCGGTCGTCTGGGCGGATATCACCGGCGCCACGGTCAGGTCGGCCGAGGCCTCGGCGAAGCCGCCGGCATTGCTGACGCGGACCGTGTAGGTGCCGCCACTGTCGACGGCGACGGGGTTGAGGGTCAGCGTCGCGCCCGTCTGCCCGTTCAACGGAGAACCGCCCTTGGACCATTGGTAGGCGAGCGTGCCGCCGCCGGTGGCGGCGACGGTGAAGGTGGCGGAACCGCCGACGGCCACGGTGGTATTCGCCGGCGGGGTGCCGATGATCGGGGCGGTGACGGCGACGGCGTTCACGGTCAGCTTGGCGGTGGCGCTGAGTCTGTTGCCGCCGCTGTTGGACACGCGGACTTGGTAGTCGCCGGAGTCCGTGGTCTTGGCCGGATTAAAGGTGAGGGTGGCATCGGTGGCCCCGGGGGTCGTGAGGGGCACTTCCACGCCGTTCTTGATCCAGCGGTAGGTCAGGGCCGAACCAGTGGCGACGACCGTAAGCGACGCGCTTTGACCTTCGTCCACGGTGACCGGTTGGGGCTCGCCGGTGATGACGGGGACACCGTTAACGATAGTGATGGGAAGATTGAAATCGGCTCTGTTACCTGTGCGATTGTTGTTCTCCCAGCCGGTGATCCGGGCGGTGAACGAACCGCCTGCGGACGGCGTCCCTCCGATGACCCCCTGTGTGCTCGACGTCACCGTCAGGCCCGCCGGCAGCCCGGTGGCCGAGTAGGACCTGGCGGTGCCATGGGCCGAACTGTTGATCAGGACGCGGAAGCCCATCGCAAATCCGTTGGTGCCCCGGGGACTGGTCGTAGTGCTGGTTCCTTGGGTTACAGTCATGCCGGTCGCCCCGGACACGGCGTGAAAACTACCGGCCACCGCAGCCGCACCCGCGGCCCAGCGGATGATGGCCATGATGGGGGAGAGGAGCGCGGTGGTGTCGGCCACGGCCACGCGGACCATGGGGGCCAACTGCAGGAACACCGAGAGCAGCAAGGAGGCGATTCGGGTAGAACGCATAGGTCGGAAATTCAAGGTTGATGAGCGCAAACAGCAGTCCCGTGAACCGGTGGGCGAGCGGACCCACCGGCCAGTTCGGCCAGCTCCCGGCCGTGAAGCACGGGACATGCCGGGCGACCGCCGGGGTTGAAGTTCAGTTGCAACCGCAACCGCCGCCGCCGACGCCGCGACCGCCGGTGGCCGCCTCGCGGCTGAAGAACATGTGCTCGGCCATGGCCAGCCCGGCAGGATCGCGGTCGGTGCGCATGGTCATGTCGCCCAGGTAACGGCCGTATTGCCGTTGCGGGACGGTCGCGCAGCCGGTGAGGAACGGGGCGGCGACCAGCGCCAGCAGGCCGAGGCGCAGGAAGTGGGTTTTCATGGGTGCAGCGGGGTTACTTCTTGAGGAGGGATTCGATCTTGGCGGCGTATTCCTTCTTGGTCTTGTCGCCGTCGAAGCCGGTGTGCGCGTGCTGGACCTTGCCGCCCTGGTCGAGGATGAAGCTGGCGGGAATGCCCTCGACGCCGACTTTTTCGGCGAGCTTCCCCTTCTCGTCCCGGAGGATCACGAACGGCACCTTCGCCTTCTTGAGGAAGGCATCCATGTCGCCCTTGTCCTCGTCCAGGCTGATGGCCACCACGACGAAGCCGTCGGGGCCATACTTTTCCTGCAATTCCTTCAGGGCGGGGAACGATTTTTTGCAGGGCGAGCACCAGGAGGCCCAGAAATCGACCAGCACGACCTTGTTGGCGAGGTCGGGCACGGTGCCTTCGAGGCCGGCGCTGCCCAGGCTGGGGAATACGTCGCCCACCTTGGGCGTGCCCGCCCAGAGCGTGGTGGCGACGGTGGCGGCCGCGAGGGCGGCCAGGAGCTTACGAGGTGAGATGTTCATGGAAACGATGGCTTTGCAGAATCTGGTTGCCCGCATGGATCGCCCCGGCGGCCCCGGCGGTGGTTTCGATCAATTTCAATCCGTCCCGTGCCCCCAGCACGAATGCGGCCGTGCTAAGCATTCCCGCCTGGGTGCAGCTCGGCGCGAGGACGCTGACCGCCCGGACGCCCGTCGCCACCGGCCGACCGGTGCGCGGATCGACGATGTGACCGTAGCGCTGTCCGTTGAGTTCAAACTTGCGGATGTAGTCACCGGAGGTGGCCACGGCCGCGTCGCGGACCGCCACGCCGCCCCAACAGGTGCCCGGCTTTTCGGGATTCTCAAGGCCGATGTGCCAGGCCGGCCGCTGGTCCGGCGGCGGACCAGCCACCCGGACATCCGCTCCGAAATCGACGAGGATCCCCTTGAAACCGGACCGCTGCCCGAGCAGCACCACCTGGTCCACGGCGAATTCCTTGCCCATGCCACCGAGGTCGAGGCTCATCCCGGCCCGGGGCAGCCGGATTTTTCCCGGCGCCCGTTGGACCAACCGCCAACCGACCAGTTCGCGGGCGGCGGCGACTTCCGCATCACTCGGCAACGTCGCGCGGGGCTCCTTCCAATTCCACAGGCGGATCACCGGGAGAGCCGTGGGGTCAAAGATACCGCGAGTCAGGAAATTCAGTTCGTGGCAGAGGCCGAACAACCGCTCCGCCTCCGGTTCCAGCGCCAGCCAGTCGCCGCCGGCGGCTTGGTTGATCTGGCTGATCAGCGAATCCGGCAGGAACCGGGAATACTTCGCCTCGAACCCAGCCACCCAGTTGAGCGCCGCGCCAAAGAAGGAGTGCGCCGCGCCCGCCGGACCGCCGACCACGATCCGGCAGGTGGTGCCCAGGGCGCGGAAAACGACTTCGTGGCCACCGTCTTTCGCCGTGGATTGGGCCGAGGCAAGGATACGCTGCGCCACGGCGGCGACGTTGAAGTCCGCGACCGGCACCGGGGCACTGGTTGGCGGACCGCCTAAAACCATATCGTGGCGCCCACGGTGAGCACGTGGGCTGTCGGGTAGGTGCTTTCCAAGGTCACGCCGTCGAGTCCTTCCATGAGGTAACGCTTGTAGCTCGCGCTGAGGGAAACGTGCTCATGCACCCGGATTTCCGCCGTCAGCCCGAAGGTGAAGGTGTTCAGCTGCGACAGCCGGTAGTCCGAGGAGTAATGCTTCGGATGGGCCGGCACCGTGAAGGTGCCGGTCGCGTCGCCCGGAAATGCCGGATCGTCGGCGAAGAGGATGGTGAACCCATCACTCTGGGCCGCGCCGACCGCCCCGGCGGGCAGGTTGGGATCACCGGCGAATTGCAGGGCGTAAAAGTCGGCGGCGGACTGATGGTGGAAGCGGAAAAAGGGCGACAGCGTGACCCAAGGATCCATGTCCCGGCCGCGTCGCCCGAGCTTCTGGTGCCAGGCGATTTCCAGGGTGTGGGCCACCACGCCCCAATCGTCGCGGTGGAACCGGTAGCTGGCCTCCGCCGCGCCCCGCACGGCGTCCACGTATTGCAGCAGGCTGACGTAACCCACCTGGCGGAAGCGGGAATCCGGCCGGAGTTCCGGCGAATTGAAGTTCACCGAGGACGGGTCGTAGAACGAGATCGGGTAGCTGTATGAGAAGTTTACCCCCTTGTAGGGATCGGTCAGGTAGCCGCGGGCATAACCCAGCGTCAGGTTGACCGTCAGCACCGTCCGCGGCGTGAGGATCTGGCGGACCCCCACGAGGAAGTCCGTGGTTTCCTTGGACTGGAAGTTCGCCTGGAAAAAGCCCTTCGCCTCGTCCCAATTCTGGGCCACGCCGACGGTCAGCGCGGTGTTCCGCTGGTTGAAGTTGATCGTCTGGTTCAGGGCCAAGCCAAGGCTTTCGTAGTCGCTTTCCTTGCTGTAGGCGACCTGCGGCGTGGTCACGAACCGGCCGTGTTTGCCGTCCGGCTCCTCCCCGTAGGAAATGGCGGTCTCCAGGCTGCCGGCCCGGCGGATGTCCTGCAGCACCACCGTGGGAACCTGCGGATCGCCGGGTGCCGGCGGGCCGCCGGTGGGGGTGGCGCCGGAGATGGCGTCGTAGACGAACTGCCCCTTCACCGCGACGTGCGAATTCAGCTCCGCCTCGACGTAGGCGGCGTGGGTCTGGACCTGGATGCGGCCATTGTCCTCCGAATAGTCCTCGTAACGGTAGTCCACCCGGTCCTCCGCGCGGCTGACCTGGGGCCGGGACAGGCTCAACGCGCCCGCGAGCAGAATGGCGAGCGAAGCGGACGGGAAGGGCCGGGCCGGCGTTTGGGAAGCTGTCATCGGACTGGTTTCCATGACCGGCCGGAAGCAACTGGGTTACCAAGTGCCCGGCGGCCGGGAAAAGGGACCAAGATTTCGGGTCACTTCTTGTCCCAATTGGCCTTCAGGTCGTCCGCGGTCACGGCGTCGGCGACTCCGCCGGCGGGCACCTTGGCCTTCGCAATCCAAAGCAGGGCGTTCGCGAAGAGCCGGCGTTGGTTCGCATCCCCCCAGTTGGCGTGGGTATGCCCGCCGGTGAACCCGAAGCTGCGCCCGCCGTTGGTCCGTTCGAACAGCCACATCATCGTCTCCGTCCGGCCGCTGTCCGCGACGATGTGGGCGTAGGGCCCCTGCGGATAGACGTAAGGACCCTTGCGAACCTGGTCCGACGGTTTGGCGACGAGGATGGGCGTCAGCCGCGCGGCGGCCTTCTCGTCCGGGACCCAGCGCATGTTGAAATACCATTCGTCATGGGTGGCGAACGCCTTCACCCCGCCCGTGACCGCGTGCTTGGGCAGGTTTTGGTAGTCCGGTTTCCACATCGGGTTCACCGAAAACTGGTGCTCGTAATAGCCGCCCACCCAGCGGTGCATCGCCTGCCCCGGCTCACCCTTGGGAACTTCCACGCCGTAGTGGGCAAACCCAAGGCCGACGCCCTTGGCTTCCAGGCTGTCCATGAACTTCAGCCGGTCCGGGCGGATGGCGGGATGGCCGCCGCCGCCGTCCGCGTAGATCAGCACGGCGTCGGCCGATTCCAGGGGCATGTTGTCGTCCACGGTCTTCCCGCCCTCAACCTTGGTGGGCCAGCCATTGGAAAAGACCTGCACGCTCACGCCGGGCAGACCGGCCAGGGTTTTCTGAAAGAGCAGGCAGCCGGCGCGGAATTCGTGCATGCCCGCCGGATGGCTGGGGCGGCCGGCGATCAGGACGATCCGCTTGGGCGACTGGGAGAGTTCCTTGGAGGCGCAGCCGGTCAGGGCAAGGAGCAAACCGGCGAAGGCAAAGAGGTGTTTCATGCGAAGTTCGGCCGAGCTTCCGTGAGCCGCGCCCGCCGGCAAGCGGTAACTGGCCTCCGCCGCCGCGCGGCGCCCCGTGGTTGCGCGTCCCGCGTCCGCCCGTAACCTCGCGCTATGATACAGCTTCGTTCCCGACGGTGGCTCGGTTCCTTGGCGGCGGTCGTGTTGGCCGCCGCCCCGGCCCGGGGCGCCGACGGCCAGCCCGCATCCGCCCTCAACGTGGCGCGGCAGCTCAACGAGGCGTTTGTCGCGGTGTCCGCGCAGGTGGCGGCGTCGGTCGTGGTCATCCATGTTGTGGAGAAACCGCAGGAGGCCCCGGCAAACCACCCGTTCCTCGACGCCTTTCCGGACGAGATGAAGGAGCAGTGGGAGCGTTACCTGGAGAAACGCCAGGAGGAATCCCGCAAGGAATCCGGCCGCCGCAAATCGCCGGCGCCGAGCGGCAATGCCTCCGGCGTGATCCTCCGCGACGATGGCTACATCCTGACCAATTACCACGTCGTCGAGGATGCCGAGCAGATCTCCGTGAAGCTCAGCGACGGCCGCGAGTTCAAGGCTGACCTCACCGGGCTCGACGAAAAGTCGGACATCGCCGTCATCCGGCTGAAGCAGCCGCCCAAGGACCTGAAGGTCGCCAGGTTTGCCGATTCCGCGGCGGTGCGCGTGGGTGAGTTCGCCATCGCGATCGGCGCTCCGTTCGACCTGGAGCACAGCTTCACCTTCGGCCACGTGAGCGCCAAGGGCCGGCGCGACGTGCTGCCGAGCTGGATGGGCGCCAGCGGTTCGTTCGACCAGGATTTCATCCAGACCGACGCCAACATCAACCCGGGCAATTCCGGCGGCCCCTTGGTGAACCTCGACGGCGAGGTCATCGGCATCAATTCCATGATCCGCGGCATGGGCACCGGCATCGCCTTCGCCATCCCGTCCAACCTCGCCCGGGAGATCAGCGACCAGCTCATCGCCCACGGCAAGTTCACCCGCTCCTGGCTGGGCATCTCCATCGGCAGCCTGCGCGACAACGAGGACTACGCCGGCATGCTCAAGGACCTGAAGGACGGCGTCGTCGTCAACGGCCGCGTGCCCGAAGGTCCGGCCGCGAAGTCCGACCTGAAGGACGGCGACGTCATCACCTCGGTGGACGGCAAGGCCGTGAAGACGCCGTCCGACCTCCGCTCGCTCGTCAGCCGCAAGCGGCCCGGCGACGTCGTGACCCTCGACGTCCACCGGCTCGGCAAGGAACTCCAGGTCAAGGTCCGCCCCGAGGCCTGGCCCGAGGAAACGCAGACTGCCGCCGTGGCCCGGCCCCGCCGCGCCCCGGCCGAGGCTGAGACCGCGCTGCTGGGCTTCAAGGTCCGGCCGCTCACCAAGGAGTCCGCCAAGAAGTTCGGCGTGGAAGTGCAGCCCGGCGTGATCGTGACCGAAGTGCAGGCCAACAGCCTGGCGGCGGATCGCGGGTTCAAGCCCGGAGACGTCATCACCGAGATCAACCACGAGCCGGTGAAGTCGCCCAAGGATTTCAACGAGGCGCTCAAGCAGGCCAGGCTGAAGGAAGGCGTGCTGCTCAACTTCGTCCGCGAAGGCCAGAGCGGCTTCCGCGTGCTGCGCGAACAGGCCGACGAGTGACGCGGCGGCCGGAGCCTACTTCTGCACCGGCTTGCCCGCGTCTTTCCAGGCACCGAGGCCGCCTTCGAGGTTGACCACGTTCTTGAAGCCGAGGCCTTCCATCTTGGTGCAGGCCCGGGCGCTGCGGCCGCCGGCGGCGCAGTGCACGAGGTAGGTCTTGCTCTTGTCGAGCTTGGCGACCTTCTCGGCGAAGTCGGGCGCCCGGAAATCCAGCAAGACAGCGTCCTTGATGAAGCCGTCGGCGTGTTCGTCGGCGGTCCGGACGTCGAGCACCACGGTGTCCTTCTGCTGGCGCAGCTTGTCGAATTCCTCGGCCCCGACGTTTTTCACGCCGGCCTTCTTCTCGGCGGCGACGGACGGTTTTGCGTCGTCAGCGACAACGGGGGCGGCGAACAGGAGCGCGGCGGCAACGGCGAGTGTTTTCATGGCGGATGACAGTGCGGGACGTTCGCCTGCCGGGGCGGTGATGGCAATTGCACTTTGGGCGGCGGTCGCCTACCTACACGCCCATGCGCTTCATCGGCAGCGTCTACGAAAAACTCCAACGGCACCCCAAGCGGATCGTCTTCCCGGAAGGCACGGAACCCCGGGTGCTTCAGGCGGCCCGCCAATTCCAGTCGCTGCGGCTCGGCGTTCCCATCCTGCTCGGCGACCGGGCGGAGGTGAAGGAGGCCGCTTCGGCCCTCAACGTCTCGCTCGAGGGCATCCGGATCATCAATCCCGCCGAGAGCCCGGACTTGGAGACCTTCGTCCAGCGCTTCCTGCTGCTGCGCCGTTCCAAGGGCGTGCAGGAACAGGAAGCCCGCGAGGCCATGACCAAGGCGAACTACTTCGGCGCCATGATGGTCGCCATGAAGCAGGCCGACGGGCTCGTGTCCGGCACCAACGAGATCACCGGCAGCGTGCTCCGGCCGCTGTTCCAGATCATCAAGGTCGCCCCCAAGACCACCACCGCGTCGTCCTGCATGGTGATGGAGGTGGAGGACACCCGCTTCGGCGAACGCGGCGTGCTGTTCATGGGCGATTGCGGCGTCATTCCCGATCCGACGGTCGAGCAGTTGGCCGACATCGGCCTGAGCACCGCCCGCCTTGCGCGGCAGATCCTCAACGTGAAGCCCCGCGTCGCCTTCCTCAGCTACTCGACCCACGGCAGCGCCCAGCACCCGAGCATCCTCAAGGTCAAGGCGGCCACCGCGCTGGCCCGGCAGAAGGCCGAGGAATCGCTCTTCGAGGCCGAGTTTGACGGCGAGCTCCAGGTCGACGCCGCGCTCGTGCCCGAGATCGCCATGCGCAAGCTCCCCGACAGCAAGGTCGCCGGGAAGGCCAACTGCCTGATCTTCCCCGACCTGAATTCCGGTAACGTCGCCAGCAAGCTCATCCAGCACATCGCCCGCGCCAACGCCTACGGCCAGATCCTGAACGGCCTGGACCGGCCCGCGGCCGACGTGTCCCGCGGCAGCAGCGCCCACGACATCCTCGGCGTCGCCGCGATCACCGGCTTGCAGAGCATCGAATACCAGAAGCTGTATCCGGGCGCCGGCGCGCACCTGCCGGGCGATTTGTAACCATCGAACGACACTGGCCATGAAAGCTGCCGGGCAACCGGAATTATATCTCGCCGGTGCATTGGAAAGGCTCATGGCCCTGCCCTTGGATACCCCTGCGCATTTGGTGAAGTGGGATGCCGAATGTTTTGAGGTGGAAGCCACCATGAACCAGGCGTTCGCCGGTTTCCCGATCTGGCACGAAGCGGAGCACTACTTTGACGACGCTGATATTCGGGTCGGCGATTTGGGCTACCGGGAACGTCAGCATGGCCTGATGCGCGACTACGTTAGTCGACTCCGGGCCGCCGCTGCGGGAACAGCCACGGGTGAGCGCACATTTTGAGTTTCCGATTTTCCCATTCCTAGTTCCCTCCTCCTGTGTTGCTGAACACCAAGACCCCGCGCGTCTTCATCGCCGCCACGCGGCAGAATGACGGCAAGACCACGAACTCCCTCGGCCTGCTCGGCGCGCTCCAGAAGCGCTTCGGCCGCGTTGGCTACATCAAGCCCGTCGGGCAACGCTTCGTGGAGGTGGATGCCGAGAAGATCGACGAGGACTCGGTGCTGATGGACCGCGTCTTCAAGCTCAACTGCCCGCTCGTGGACATGTCGCCCATCGCGGTTGAGCCCGACTTCACGCGGAAATATCTCCAGACCGCCAACTGGGACACCCTGGTGAAGCGCATCCACAAGGCCTTCGACCGCGTGGCGTGGGAAAAGGAGTTCGTGCTCTGCGAAGGCACCGGCCACGCCGGCGTCGGCAGCGTGTTCGACCTCAGCAACGCCACCGTGGCGCGGCTCCTCAACGCCAAGGTCGTCATCGTCACCCGCGGCGGCATCGGCCTGCCCATCGACGAGGTGAACCTCAACCGCGCGCTCTTCGAGAAGGAAGGCGTCGAGGTTATCGGCGTCATCCTCAACAAGGTGCTGCCCGAGAAGCACGACTACATCACCGAGTTCGCCGAGAAGGGGCTCAAGCGGAAGGGGCTCAAGCTCCTCGGCGTCGTGCCGCACCAACCGATCCTGTCGAGCCCCACGATGGACCTCGTCCGCGACGTGCTGGATGCCGAGGTGCTGAACCAGGAACACCACAGCCACAACATCATCACCCGCGTCGTGATCGGGGCGATGGGCGCGCCGCGCGCCGCCAAGCTGTTCCGCCCCGGCGTGCTGCTGATCGCGCCGGGCGACCGCGACGACATCCTCAAGGCGGCCGCCGAATACCTGAAGGCCGGCGGTCCCATGGCCGGCATCGTCCTGTCCGACGACATCGAGCCCAGCGCCGCCATGCTGAAGCTCGCCCGCACCTTGCCGTGCCCGGTGCTGCGGGCCCGCGGCGACAGCTACCACGTCGCCAGCGAGGTCCACGACCTCACGGTGAAGATCCGGCCCGACGACACGGAAAAAATCCGCCTCGTGCAGGACCTCATCGCCAAGCACGTGAAGCTCGACAAGATCCTCGAGGCAATCTGACCCGCCGGCCGAACCGGGAGCGCGACTCTCCGAGTCGCGAGTCGGTCGCTTCCTCGCGGCTCAGCGAGCCGCGCTCCTGCCGCCGGGCCGCCATCCCGTTGCGGTCAGCGCGCCGGCCGGCGCGGCAGCCACAGCACGGCGGCGCAGCCGAGTAGGCCCAGCGCGACGGTTTGCGGTTCGGGCATGCAGGTGATGGAAAAGCCCTGGAAGTTGACCATGAAGTTGTCAGCTGCCGCCGGTGGATTGCTCATCGCATCCTGGAAAGTGAATATCGCGGACTGTCCCGAGAGCTTTCCGGCAGCACAGGCAAGCTCGTAGGTCGCAAACGCTGCGTCCCACGCTTTGACCTTTAGGTTCATCGGTGTGCCTTGCGGCACCCCTACGGCGATCCGAGTGCCACCCGACCAAGTTCCGGGGGAGGCGGTGGTGGCGGCCCGGAAATTGGCCGTGGCCCCGATCGCGATCTCGGTCCCGCCGACCACGCGAAACAACTGGGCGACATACGAGGCGCCGTCCGCCACCCCGTTGCGAACCCCGGAACCCGCCAGCGCACCCATGATCCCGTCAAACGTCACCAATCGCGGGCTTCCAAGATTGTTGTTGTTGAAACTGATCGCTTGGTCGGCGCGAACAGCGGGAGCGAACACGGCCAGCGCGGCGAGGAGGGCGAGGGCTGATTTCGTGGTGGAACCCAACACCCGCGGCGTTGGCGTAGGCAAACGCAAACTTCGTAACTGAAGCCCCGGTTCCCGCCGGGAGCGCGACTCTCCGAGTCGCGAGTCGGTCGCTTCCTCGCGGCTCGGAGAGCCGCGCTCCTGCCGCGGGCCGCCATCCCGTTGCGGTCAGCGCGCCGGCCGGCGTGGCAGCCACAGCACGGCGGCGCAGCCCAGCAGGCCCAGCACGACGGTTTGCGGTTCAGGAATGCAGCCAATGGCGAAGCCCTGAAAATTCACCATGAAGTTGTCGGCGGCCCCAGGCGGATCGCTCATCACGTCCTGGAAAGAAAATGTCGCGGATTGGCCCACCGCCTTCCCTGCGGCCCAGGCGGCTTCGTAGGTCGGAAATGCCGCGTCCCAAGCCTTGACCTTTAGGTTCATCGGGGTGCCTTGCGGCACCCCCACGGCGGTCCGAGTGCCGCCCGACCAGGTTCCGGGTGAGGTGGTGGTGGCGGCCCGGAAATTGGCTGTGGCGCCGATTGCGATCTCGGTCCCGCCGACCACGTGAAACAACTGGGCGACAAACGAGGCGCCGTCCGCCACCCCGTTGCGAACCCCGGAGCCCCTCAGATTACCGAATGTGGAGCAAAACGTCACCAATCGCGGGCTGCCAAGATTGTTGTTGTTGAAACTGATCGCTTGGTTGGCGTGAACGGCGGGAGCAAACACGGCCAGCGCGGCGAGGAGGGCGAGGGCTGATTTCATGGTGGAACCCAACACCCGCGGCTTTGGCGTAGGCAAACGCAAACTGCGTAACTGAAGCCCGGTTCCGAGCCGGGAGCGCGACTCTCCGAGTCGCGAGTCAGCTCAATCCTCGCGGCTCAGAGAGCCGCGCTCCGGGCAATTGCGGGTTTCCCTACGGCGTCCGCTCCGCTTTGCTTCCGCCATGACTCC